>MGDH01000042.1 GCA_001790855.1 Candidatus Schekmanbacteria bacterium RIFCSPLOWO2_02_FULL_38_14
TAATAAAACTTTATCCATACCAAAGAGCAGCTGGAGTTCAAAGTACTCAACTAAGCTGACAAAAGGAATGTTGAAGAAGGTTAAGAAACTGGGCAAAAAAAATGGAAGTATTTACTGGAGAGCCATTGGTAAGGATAGCAAAGGCAAGTCATTTACCAGCGCAGCTTCAAGCCTTGTTGTAGAATAATATAAGTCTTTCAAATCTCCCCCCCCATTTTTTTGTAAAGGGGAATGGGGGGTTAAATTGGATGTAATGAATATCTGTAGAAACAGACCTTCATATCTGTTATTAACTTTAACAAAAAAACAACCTGAATTCCCCGTGCGGAAAAATATTAAACCATTCAGGTGTAAATTTCCAAAAGTTTTTTTTTCTATTCTCCTAATATCTTTCATCTCTCTAACTTTCCTTGCTATTCCTGATCTGAAAGGTGAAGAGAAATCAAGTTATATAAAAATTTTAAAAGAAGATGAAAATGGAATAGTTCTTGAGCTAAAAACCTCTCATTTTGATACAGGGAAAGAATTTCATAATAACACTTCTTATAAATCAATTGAAATTCCAGGGCTTGAGATTACAAGAGAAAAGGGCAAGCCTCAAATTCCTTTTAAAAGCATATTGATAGGGATTCCTCCTCAAAAAAGAATTAAGATTAGTATTTTAAATACAAAAAGTTCAATATTTAAAGGATATAACCTTTATCCATCTCCAAGGATATTTGTTAAAAAAGAGGAAAAGATAAAATATCTTGGCAAAGAATTTTCAATTGATAAGTCATTCTATCTAAGAAACTCCTTCTATCCTGCAAAATTGGCTGAAATAACCTTTACAGGCTATATGCGTGAGCAGGAACTTGCTCAGATAAAGATATACCCAATTCAGTGCAATCCTGCATCAAAGGAAATGAAGTTTCATGAAAGTATAAGGCTTGAGATAGTTTTTATTCCTGAGAACGGAACGGTAAAAAACTTCAAGAAAGGGATAAAAGGAAATGGACCTTATGAGGAGATGTTAAAAAGCCTTTTAATAAACTATAGAAGTCTGGGGTATGAGAAAAAGAAACCAGTTAATTTTAATAAAAATCTTTACAGAGGTAAAAACAAAAGTTTGTCCGGCGCAGGGGAAGAATTAGTAAAGGTTTATATAGAAGAAGATGGAATTTATAGAATAGATTTTTCTGAGATTGAGAATCTCGGAATAAACATATCACAAATCCCTCCTGAAAATATAAAGATGAAAACTGGCGGCAAGGAAATACCATTATATGTTTTTGATAACTATATCCTGTTCTATGGCAGGGGAAACAGGAGTGAATACACAAAGGCAAATGTTTACTGGTTATCATTTGGAGAAGGAAATGGTCTTCGAATGTCAACAACAGATGGGACTCCTTCCACGTCTTCTGCCCCAGAACCTTATTTTAAGGAAACTGCTCATTTTGAAGAGAATGGTGAATATTGGCAAAATAAACCTATCTCCATAGATAATGACCACTGGTTATGGGCAAAGATACAAGCTCAGAATTCAAAGGAATTTTCATTCCAGTTGAATAATCTTGCAGATGCAGGAGATGATATACTTTTAAGATTTGGCCTTGAAGGAGCAACAGAAAATATTGAAATGGATGACCCTGATCACCATGTAAGGGTTTATCTGAATGAAAATTTAATAGATGATGGCTTGTGGAAGGGGCAGACCCGATACCTTAAAGAGGTACTTATTTCCCAATCCCTTTTCCGCGATGGAGCAAATGTTTTGAAAATTGAAGCGCCCGGAGACACAGGTTCAAATGTGGATAGCTTTTATCTTAACTGGTTTGAGGTAGAGTTTTTAAAAAAAATTATTGCAGAAAATGACTTCCTGATGTTTTCATACGAGGGCACAGGTCAGAAGACTTTTGAAATAACAAATTTTTCAGGCAGTGACATTGAAGTCTATGATATAACACAGGAGGATAATCCTTTAAGAGTTCTAAATTCTTCTGTTGAATCATCAGGAAATTATTATAAAGTAAAATTTAATGACAATATTGAAAATAATAAAAAATATATTGCATTAACCACTTCAAAAATAAAAAAGCCTTCTGCTTCTGATATTAAACTTGTCACCTTTAAGGACCTTAAATCTTCTATAACAGGCGCTGATTATATTATAATAACTCATGAGGATTTCTATCAGAGTGTTATGCCTCTTTCTGATTACAGGAAGAGCAAGGGTTTGAGGGTAGAAGTTGTAAAGATAGAGGATATATACGACAACTTTAGCTATGGCATTTTTGACCCAACAGCAATAAAAGAATTTTTGAAATTCGCTTATAAAAACTGGACATTGCCAAGACCGACTTATGTCTTATTAGTTGGAGACGCTAATTTTGATTATAAAGGGAACCTTGTTCAGTATAAAGGTAACCTTTACGCCCACACGATAAACTATGTGCCAACTTATATGCTCGACACCAATATTTTTGGCCAGACGCCGTCTGATAACTGGTTTGTATGCGTAAATGGAGATGATTATCTGCCTGATATGTTTATAGGAAGAATACCTGTAAAAAGCAAAGAAGATGCAGATGCAGTTATCAATAAGATAATCTCTTATAGCGAAAATGAATTTAGCTGGAAGAAAAATGTGCTTCTTGTAGCTGATAATGACCTGAGTATCTTTGAAAGCCTTTCTGATGAGCTTGCAACTCAATTGGAATCTGCTAACTTTATAAGCAGGGAGGTATATCTTAAGAATTATCCAATACCAGCAAATGCTACAAGTGATATTATTAATTATATAAATGATGGAGCTCTGCTCACAAATTATTCAGGGCATGGGTCTTTGACAAAATGGGCTACAGAGGTTATATTCAAGCCCTCTGATATCGGTTCACTTACCAACAAAGAGAAACTTACCTTTGTGGTTACTCTTAATTGTTTGAATGCATATTTTGCTCTTCCTTCTACTAAGTCTTCCCAGAACTTTTCCTTAGGTGAGGATTTCTTAAGGGCTAAAGACAAAGGCGCCATTGCATTTTACGGACCTACAGGCATTGGATACCCTGAAGAACATAGCATTTTGGCTAAAGAACTTTTCTCAACTATTTTTGAAAAGAAGAGAAGTAATTTAGGATATGCGACCACACAGGCTAAAATCTCAGCCTTTGGGAAAGGAGTATCACAGGATATTGTGGCGACTTTTACACTTTTAGGTGATCCGGGTTTAAGGCTTTTACCTAACACTGATACAACTCCGCCTGTTGCCACAGCATCACCTTCTGGCGGAACATATTCAATTTCTCAATTAGTTACTCTTAGTGCTGATGAACCCTCAACTATTTATTATACTCTTGATGGTTTAGAGCCAACTATTGCATCAAGTGTTTACACAGAACCTATATCAATAGATTCTGACACAACCCTTAACTTTTTTGCTGTTGATGAGGAAGGCAATGTTGAAGTGGTAAAGACAGAGAATTATGTAATAGACATAACTGCTCCTGATATAATCCCCCCTGTTACCACTGCTTCTCCTGTGGGAGGTACATATACTACAAGCCAGACTGTTATTCTTACGACAAACGAGTCTGCAACTATTTATTATACCCTTAATGGTTTAGAGCCAACTATTGCATCAAGTGTTTACACAGAACCTATAATAATAAGCTCTGATACTACTTTGAAGTTTTTTGCTGTTGATACGGCTGGTAATGCCGGAGATATTAAAACAGAGAATTACATTATACGTAAGGCTTTGACAATACTTTCTGAAGTTTTGCCTGATGGAGAGGTCGGGAATCAGTATACCTTTACCTTTGAAGCTACTGGCGGGAAACCATCATATAAATGGTTAAAGGTTAGTGGCAGGCTTCCTCTGGGTTTGAAGCTTGATAAAAAAAGTGGTGGAATTTATGGTAGACCCAAAAAAGCTGGAAAATTTTCCTTTAAAATACAGGTAAAAGACTCAGGAAAACCCCAAAGGAGAGCTTCTAAGAAATATAGTATAACTATAAAAAAGATGGCCTTCTTGCTGCAAAGAATAAATTCATAAAAGATATGATAGAGAAACGTCAGATTCCCATTGCAATTTTTTTCCCCTCCCTTTGATAAAAGTTTTTAATTGATATTTTCAAAATATATCCTATAGTGATGCTCTCAAGAAAATAAAATGATATCTTTGAAAAATCCAAATGAATGTCATAATGATATGACCTTACAAATCGGCGTAATAGGAGCATCCAGGTGTTCTGAAAAAGATTATCAGGTTGCTTATGAAGTAGGGAAGGGGATGGCAAAATAAGGAATAATCTTATTGTACGGAACACTTTCAGAGATAGCAATCGCTTTAAAAATAGGGGAAAAAGTTATCGGAATTGATACATGGAAGATATCAGAAGAAATTATTGAAGCAAAGGATGCTGAGGAAGCCATCAAAAAGGCTATATCAGGTTTACAATAAGAAAAGGTCTGCTTGGATGTCATTGCGAGGGAGCAAAGCGACCAAAGCAATCTAACCAAAAACTGATACCTATTAACTAATAACTGAAAATGAGATTGCTTCGCTAACGCTCGCAATGACAAAAGGTATAAAGTCACAGTTTTGTGAATGTGATAATAAGAGGAGTTTTGCCATCGAAGAATTTGTAACAAAAATTGAAAAGCTTATTTACGGTGGTTATGGACTTGGAAGGGTTTTTGATAAAGCTATCCTTGTTCCAAAGGTAATTCCTGAAGAAACAGTAAGGGTTAAGGTAATACAGGAAAAGTCAGGCTATTACATTGGAGAGGCAGTCGAAATCATTAAACCTTCAAAAGACCGCATAACTCCAAGATGTCCTTATTTTTATAATTGCGGCGGTTGCGATTACCAGCACATCAGATACCAGGCACAGTTAGGCTTCAAGGAACATATCTTAAATGAAACATTAAAGAGGGTAGGGGGATTTAAGGAATTCTCAGTTTATCCAATCATCCCCTCTCCTGAACCATTTTTCTACAGATTAAACGCCCAGCTTAAAATTTCAAAAACAAAAGAAGGAATTGAACTCGGTTTTTTTAAAAAAGACTCACACAAATTTATTCACATAAATGAATGCATAATATGCCGGCAGGAAATCAATGGGTTAATTAATGTATTCAGTCAAATTGATAAAGATAACTTGTTGAATAACCTGAACTATATTGAGATAATCATCAGCAACTCAACAAAAAAAATACTCCTTGCATCATCACTAAATAAAATCAATAAAAGCCATATGGAAAGGCTTTATAGCCACATTAAGGAACAAGAGAAAAACATTGATGGCTTTGTTATTAATTTGAAAAGGAAAAAAGTTTTCTCAGGAAAGCCATATCTTTTTGAAGAAATTGAAGATACAAAATACCGGGTTTCCTCAGATAGCTTTTTTCAGGTAAATTACTCTCTCCATGATACGTTAATAAAAGAAATTATCAAATTTGTAAATCCAAAGAAAAAGGATAATATTTTTGATATATATTGCGGAGTGGGTACATTCACAATCCCAATATCCAGAAAAGCAGATTCTGTGTTTGGGATTGAAGAATCTCCTTCTTCAATAAATGATGCAATTTTTAATAAAAAATCTAATAAAATCAAGAATTGCTATTTTTATAATGAAAAAGCTGAGGACGGGCTTTTAATACTCGAAAATGAGGGAATATCCTGTCATACTGCCCTGATTAATCCTCCAAGGGCAGGTTGCAGTGAAAAAATGAAAAAAACATTATCCTCAGCTAATCCACAAAAAATCATATATTTATCCTGCAACCCTTCAACACTTGCAAGAGACATTTCGTTCTTTTCAAAAAGAGGCTATAAATTAAGCTCTGTCCAGCCTTTTGATATGTTTCCTCAGACATACCATATAGAATCTCTCGTAAAATTGGAGAAAAATCCGCTCTAAAATTGGGATTGCTTCGTCTCTTTGCTCCTCGCAATGACATTCCCGGTTAACCTGATATGATTTGTCTATGTCTGATAAGATATATTATGTAAACTTTGCTGTTTTGTTGATAGATGGGGGTTTGATTCAAAATTTACATAATATTTAGGGTTATGCGTAGAAGACGAAGTCCCTACCATTATTGGGTAATGGCTTCATAAAGTGTAGCTATAAAAAATAACTATTTCACAGATTTTTAAATCCAAGACCAGCCTTTAGCATCTTTCTGCGGACAAAGGCAAGCTGTAACTGAAGAGGTATTTCCTGCGGACAGAAATCATCGCAAGCCATAAGCCCCACGCAACCAAATGTTCCTTCTTCATTTCCAATCACTTCAAAATACTGCTGAGGGCTTCTTTCGTCCCTTTGGTCCAAAATAAACCTTGCTACTCTGTTAATTGTTGCAGCGCCCTGAAATTCCGGATGGATATTTACAGTTTCACAGACTGCAATGCAGCAACCGCACTCTATGCACCTGTCTGCTTCATATATTTTCGAAGCCGAATCATTATCCATTCGCTCTTCTATATCAGGATTAAATTTTTTACTTGTATGAACCCATGACTCAGTCTTTTTGTTCATTTCCATGAAAAAAGTTCCTGTATCAACAGATAAATCTCCTATAAGTTTAAATGTAGGCAGTGGCATCAGAGTTATTTTCTTTTTTAAATCCTTTGTCATGGTTTTACATGCAAGTTTTATTTTACCGTTTACCATCATTCCGCAAGAACCGCAGATGCCTGCACGGCAGACAAAATCAAACTGTAGTGTTGCGTCCTGTTCCTCACGAATCTTGTTTAAAGCCATGTAGAGTGTCATATGAGGCATTTCTTGAAGCTCATAGTCCTGCATCTTCGGCTTATCCCCGGGTATATTTGGACTATATCTGAATATCGAAAAGCTCAATGTCCTGTCAGCCATTCTTGATCCTCCTAATCTACAATATTGGAAATTGTAAATTTAAAATTGTAAACGTAAAATGAAGAAATTTTTATATCTTGTTATATTTCTTTCGATTGCAATTCTCACAAAGTAATTGTAGATTCCTCTCTGTATTACTACCACCTTTTGAAATAGGAATAATGTGGTCAAACTCTAACTTTTCCTTAGACCCACACTCTACACATTTCCCCTCATCTCTTTTCCATACAGAATTCCTAATATCCTTAGGAATGGATTCTCTTGATTTATCATCAGTTAGCTCTATTTTTTCTGCTGGTTTTGCTGATTCTCCGTATCCGCGGTCACCAGGAGGTATTTCAGTTATTTTCACTGGTTCATATTTCAGAGTTGGGAGATCATCTCCATCTTTCCAGTAAGCAAGTGTTCTCTTAAGCCAGTTTGCATCATCTCTTTTTGGATAATCTTCCCTGAAATGGCTTCCTCTGCTTTCAGTTCTCTGAGATGCACCATAAGCGATGCAGAGAGCAAGTCTCAGCATTCCGGGCATTTTCATCGCTGTTCCGAGCTCAGGGTTTGTAGCTTTTCCGCTTGACTTAAGCCCTATTTTTAATGACCTTCTGTAAAGCTCCTGCAGGGAATTTACCGCTTCCTGCAGGTCTTTTCCGTTACGGAATATATAAACCTTATCCTGGAGTATTTTCTCCATTAAAGGTCTTAATGCATAGACATTCTCTTTCCCGTTTTTACCTGAAATAAGATTATTAATTTTTTCTTCCTGAAACTTGACATGGTCCCTGACAATTTTTTCATTATAAGAAAACTCAACTCCTGAAACAAACTCAGCAACTTTTTTACCTACAACCATGCCCATAACAATTGTCTCTGCAAGAGAGTTACCTCCAAGCCTGTTAAAGCCGTGCATATCCCAGCATCCTGCTTCACCTGCTGCATAAAGACCTTTTAATCCGTATGCAGCGCCATCAATATTTGTCCTTATACCTCCCATTGCATAGTGCTGTGTAGGCCTTACAGGAATGAGTCCCTCGGCAGGGTCTATGCCATTAAAATCCCTGCATATATTTGCTATCTCTCTTAAGTTTGTATAAATATGCTTTCTTCCAAGATGCCTGATGTCAAGCCAGAGGTGAGGACCATAGGGGCTGTCAACACCCTTTCCTATTCTTATATGATGCATCATCCTTCTTGAAACAACATCCCTTGAGGCAAGCTCTTTTTTATTTGGCTCATAATCTGGCATGAATCTGTGAAGGTCTTTATCAAGAAGGTAACCGCCGTCTCCCCTTGCACCTTCTGTTATTAAAATAAACGAAGGAATTATTGCAGTAGGATGGAACTGGACAGCTTCCATATTTCCCAGAGGTACAATTCCAGTATTTAAGGAAATAAACATCCCTGAACCTTCATTTATTACCGCATTTGTTGAAGCTCCGTAAATCCTTCCATGCCCACCGGTTGCAATAACTGTTGCCTTTGCAAGATATGTGCGAAGCTCGCCTGTACGCAGGCACCTTGCAACAATACCTATACACTTCTCTCCGTCCTGAATAAGAGAAATTACCTCAATCCTGTCGTGAACTGTAATTCCGTGCATTGCAACAACACTGTCAAGGGCATACTGGACTGCGTGCCCGGTAACATCTGATACATAGCAGGCTCTCCACTTTGCTGTCCCTCCAAAATCCCTTGCAGTTATCAAACCAACTTTATCCTCTGAATCCTCAACAACCCTTCCGTCAGTAAGTGTTTTCTTTCCTGGTGTAACCCTGTTCCACGGGCATCCCCAGTATGAAAGCTGCCTTACTGCAGCAGGTGCAAGATTAGCAAAAAGCCTTGCCACATCCTGTTCACATCCCCAGTCAGATCCTTTCACTGTGTCCTGAAAGTGGACATCAGAGTTATCCCCTTTGCCCATTGCAACATTTCCTAAGGAAGCCTGCATTCCTCCCTGTGCTGCAGTGCTGTGTGACCTTCTCGGAGGAACAAGGCTTAAAAGTGTTACATTAAAACCATGAGATGCTGCTTCTATTGCAGCCCTCTCGCCGGCAAGACCAGCACCTACGACAAGTACATCTGTAATATATGAATTTGTTCCACTCATTATTGCACCCCTCCTGCTCCACTGATATCTGCATATCCCTTGAGAACAAACAGAGCAACTATTCCAAGAGTTAATATAGCTATTGTTATTGCGCTCAAAACCCAACTGACTTTTTTCCTGTCAATCCATCCCCACTTTACTGCTTCCCTGTATAAACCAAGCCCTGCGTGATATTCACCGCAGAGAAGAAGTATTATATAGAATAAAAAATATGGTGACTGAATCACCCTTCCTGAGCTGATTGCTATGTTGATATCCCATTTTGAAACAACAGTCCATATATGTGCTGCTGCAAGAATTCCTATTGCAAAACCTGTTACGCATTGAAAAAGCCATGTCCATGTGTCATAGTGATTTAAGAGCCTTGAATGCTTGATGACTATTTTCATTTCCGAGAAACGGTTTGGAATTCTTCTTCCGGCAAGAATCATGTGAATAATTATTAAGAGGATTATCATCGGGATTCCTATCTGGGAAAGCCAGTATTTTTCAAGAAGTGTAGGAACATTGTTGAAAATGCCAGGTCCCAGAATAATTGTTGAGACAAAGAGCATGTGAATCCATAAAAATCCCACGAGAAGAAGTCCGCTGGCAAGCTCAGCCATATCAACGAGCAAGTCAGCTTTGTTATTTTTTGTCAATGCATCCTGAAGTAACACTCCCCTGCCCTCCTCCTGCAAAAAATTAATTTAAAAACCTTACCCTAAATAATACCAATGCAACTTTTAAAAACCGCACCCTACTTATTCAAAATCATAAAAAAGTCAAGATATTTCTATGACTTTATATTTTTTTAATCAAGAGAATACCTCCAGTAAAAATTTTGTTGATATTGCAGAAAATAAGCTTAATATTTTTATAATCAGAAATATTCATTATGAAAATTTTGCATAACCGATTCATAAGAATTTCTACAGTTCTTATAACAGCTTTTATTCTGACAAAAGCAGGTTTCCTTTTAAAATCATATAAAGGAATAGAACCTCTCAGCAAATGGAAGGGAACCCTTTCAATCCTTGTCTCATCTAAAGAATATCCGGCAGAAACTAAACTCCGGCAAACACTTCCCAAGGGAGCATTCCGCATAACTTATGTCATTGACGGAGACACTCTTGTCCTCAGCAACAGGGAAAAAATTCGTTTGATTGGTGTTGATGCGCCTGAGATTCAGCACGATGATATTCCGGGAGAATGGTATGGAAAGGAAGCAAAAGAGTTTTTAAAACAGCTCGCAGAGGGAAAGGAATGTACACTTGGGTATGAAACAGATGGAATCCGCGACAGATACGGAAGAATTCTTGCCTATGTTTTTATGGGAAACAAACTTCTTAATGCTGAAATGATAAGACAGGGTTATGCTCGCGTGTATATGAGGTTTTCTTTCACTAAAAAGACTGAATTTATCAGGCTTGAAAAAGAGGCAAGAGGAAAAGGGATTGGAATATGGAGCAGGCAATTATTTAAAAAAAATAAAAAAGCAGGAACACCTGCTGTGATTCAGTGGCAGGACGCTGATAAGCACTATGGAGAGTACTGCGCTGTTGAGGGAAAGATTGTTTCTACATATAATTCAGGGAAAGCCTGCTTTCTCAACTTCCATAAAGATTACAACCATTATCTTACAGCAGTTATCTTCTCATCAGACTTTTCACGCTTTCCTGAAAATCCTGAAAAGTATTATTTAGGTAAAAAAGTTCTTGTATCAGGTTATATTAAAGAATACAAAGGAAAGCCTGAGATAGTTTTAGAAAGCCGAAAGCAGATAGAAGTCTTAAAATAACTTAATTATGCATTAATAACCACAACAAAACTTTACATGCTTATGTCGATAGAAAACGCTTCCCTAACCACGTAACTCCTAAAATCGGACATCGTTTTCAGGCAAATCAGCCTGATGGAAGGATAATTGCATTTATAGTTATTGATATTACTGAAACACTTGTGACACTTGATGCCAACCATTCCCTTGTTGGAAAAGACCTGAATTTTGATATCCAGCTTGTGGTAATCTCTTAGAAGTAAAATAAAAAAGCCCATTCAGAATTTCTTCAGAATGGGCTTTTGATTTTTTACTTTTGAGTTTTTTTAACTTATCTGTTTATCTTGATTTCAAATATGCAGTATGGTTTTCCCTGTGGAAGACCCGGGTCACCATGTTCTCTCTCGCTCTGGCAGTCAAATCTTACAAACTCAACACAGTCTTTTCCAATTACATCCCTTACACCGTAGTCAATCTCTGTGAATATGTTGCAAAGCTTTTTTCTCATGGTTATATCTTTAATCCCCATCATATCCCATGCGTTGTTTATCATGCATCCGATTCTTTTTGCACGTACGTGTGTTGGATTTCCGTCCTTGTCTTTAGCAAGAACCTCAACTGGGTCCATTATCTTAGAACCTGAGTTATCAGCCCTCTGGCTTGACATAAACCACATCTGCCAGTCACAGTAGTTTTGAAAATCTGATTTCTCTTTGCCGGGCTTTGTTTCTGCCAGAAATGCTTTGGCAGAACCCTGACCAATTTTAATGAAAAATTCTCTAAGTAATTTTTCTCCATCTTTTCCATACTTGTTAAGCACATCTATTGACATAAGTCCCATAATTCCAAACCCTCTCATCTGTGCAAAACGGTGTAGTTGCTTCCAATCTGTTTTGTCTTCCGGCATAAGTTTCCTCCTTGAAATTTAAAAATTTGATTTATATGGAAAATAGATTATATTCTTTTATAACCGTACCTTTTCCAAACATACTATATATTAAAATGTGAATTTTAAGTCAAGAAACTTTTCAAAAATTTTACAAATCACCAATTAAATAATGGAACTGCATGAATAATAGCTTACAGGTTTTTATCAGAAAAAGTTTTGATTTTTTAATATAAAAAATCTATTTTAACAACTATAAAATAAAAACTCTTTATAAAGGAACCGCAAATGGATAATTTAAAAGAAATAGATGATTTTCTTGATTCAATGAAAAAAAAGGCTATCGGGAACTTTACAAAAATTGAAGGCGCTGACCTTGTTGAAAAAAAAATCTGGAAAACTCCTGATGGAACCGCTGAGCTAAATATCATCAGAGGAAAGGTTTTTGAAAAGGTAAGCGTTTGCCGCACAAACAAAATAAAAAAAATCCCTGCATCAGTAAATGTTCCTGAAGCGATGAGAGATGTTGCTGAAAGTAAAAATACAGAGGTTGTAATGAAAGTTTTTGAAATATGCAGTCATATGGCTAGTCCTAAAGTTCCTATTGGCAATATAAGCATAAGATACAGGAAGGCAAAAGAAGGAAGGTTTGCAGGCGGAACAGATTTATCACCCTACTTCCCTTTTGAAGAAGATGTTGAGCTTTACAGAGACGAAATGAAGAATCTGTGCAAAAAATATGGTAAGGAATATGAGCCTATGAGAAAAAAACTTGAGCAGAATTTCTGGCTAAAGTATCGAAACGAGCCAAGGGGTGGCGCACATGGAATTGGATTTGATGTTCATGAGGATGAGTTTGATTTTGTCAAAGACCTTCTTGAAACATTTGTAAAAACATATACATTGATTGTTGAAAGACGGAAGGATGAACCATTTACGCAGGAAGAAAGGGAAAAACAGCTTTACAGAAGGGGGAGATGGGTTGAGTTCAACCTTGTTGAAGATGAAGGGTTCAGGTTTGGTCTTGAAATGGGAATAGACCCAGAGATAATGGTTCTTCAGACCCTGCCGCCGTTGGTGAGGTTTTAAATATAAATATCAAATAAGGCAAGTTCAATAATGTAAACACTTCTTTTGGCCGCCCTCTATGATATCAAAGTATTGTGTTAGATTATTGAACTTGCCTGCATAAAAATTTTATTAATATTTAATCCTTTCTTTTAAAAATCAGAACATTCCCCTTCCTGTCTTCATTAAAAGTTTTGATTAAATAATAAGGGAAATTGGTATATATTATTTCAGGAGGGTCCTTCCAATTCTGTTTCCTATAGATAATCAAATTAGGTTTAAATTTTTTAATACCCCAGATATAATCATCATGATGATGAATCATCTCAGGAGTTACTAGTCCAGCTAAATCAACTATTTTTCTCTTGCTGTAATAGCCAATTATGCCTATATCTGCACAAGCTATAGTTGAGTTTTCTTCAGTATTTTTGCTTGCCCATATTCCAAACATTCTATAGACGTTATACCTAGTTCCAAAATTTTCATCCTTAGGGAAAAAATTATGAAATTCATAAAGATATCTCATGCTATTGAATATGCTGAAACAACATATAAATATTAAAAAAGAAAATAGGATTCCCTTAGCTACTTTATAACTTGAAAAAATAACTATCACCCTTTCAATACAAAATACCACTCCAAGAAAAGAAGTAATAATTAATCCTGGAAATATTGGATAAAAATGCCAATCACATCCAGCTGGAGATACTCTAAGGATAGAATATCCTAAGATATGAAGAAATGTCCATATGGGAATAATAATTAATTCTTTTTTTCTACTATTTAATATCTGTAATAATCCCAATGGTAAAAACATAAAATAATAAGGTTTAATAACTCCAAAAATAGGATTTAAAAACCTAACTACTTTATCTTCAAAAAGCATAAGAAATACATACATTATACTTTTTGACATACCAGTCTTTACTGACATTGAACTTGGAAAAAAAGTTCCAAAATAAAAAAATGAAAACAAATACCAAGGTATAACTATAACTAAAAAAAGACTAACATATTTATAAGGAAACTTTTTATTTTTTAAAATATAAGCAAGAAGAATTAGACCAATAAGGATGATAGCATCACTTCTTGTAAGAATCGCAATAACTAATAAAATTGTTGATAAATAAAAATAATCTTTTAAATAAAATAAAATAGCTCCATAAATAAGCATGGTGTAAAAAATTGTCTCCAGACCAAAGCAACTGTAGGTCTGAGAATTGAATATTATTAAAATTGCACAGAAAACCCCCCATATCTTTTTGTTGACAATGTTTAGAATTAAATAAAGAAAATATGATAAAAAAATAAGACTTATTGACGACAGAATAATGCTTACAAGAGGTAAATTTTTAAAAAACAATCCGCAACATGCTAAAATCAATGTGTAAAGAGGAGTGGTTGTCCCAAGAATTCTTTCTCCTTCATTGAACACAAACCCATGCCCCTCAGAAAGATTCTTGGCATATCTGAAAGTTATGTAGGGATCATCAAATCTAATATCTTTGAAAAAATATGTCAGCAGAATAACTAAGAAAGAAAAAAGAATAAAAATTAAATACTTGGGGCTAAGTTTTGTTAAATAATACAAAATACTGAGAAATTTTTAAGTAATAGGAGTTGAACATGTGTAACCCTATGTCTTTGCATTGTTCAAATTACCTGTCTGCCGACAGGCAGGAAGCCTGCGACTACAATTATAATTATCTATCAGAAATCAATTAAAAACTTAAAACTAAAAACTTTTTTATTTAACAGTCATGACCGGGCACTTTGCAAGCCTTATTAATCTTTCTGCAACGCTTCCAATCAAGGCATGAGAAATACCTGTTCGTCCATGAGTTCCCATTATAATCAAATCAGCCTTTATAGAATTTTCCTTTTCAAGAATCTCGTGGAACGGTTCTCCAACACGGACCTGATGGGTTATATTCTTAAATCCCTTTCCTTTTTCCTCAATAAGCAAGCCAAGTCTAACCTTAATCTCCTCCTCCATCCTTTTAATTATACCCTCTTTTGAAAAGAAATCGCTGTAGTAATAAGGATAAAAAGAGATTGGCTGAATCACATTAAGCACATCAATGTTTGCATTAAAAAGGCTTGCAAAATCAACTGCAAGTTCAAATGCTTTTTCAGAATGCTCTGAAAGGTCAACAGGAACAAGTATTTTTTTTATGTCAAACTTGTCAGGTTTGATTTCATGGCTTAACTTGACAGTAAGAACAGGACAAGGAGAAGTTCTCAGAACTTTTTCTGCAACACTTCCAATAACTGCATGGCTCAAACCCTTTCTTGCGTGAGTAGCCATGACAATTAAATCAGCTTTAACATCCTTTGAAAACTCAATGATTCCAGAAACCGGATAGCCTTTTAATACGCGGATTTCTATGTTGGTTCCTTCATTCCCCTTTATGTATGTGTTTCTAATTTCTTTTTCAAGCTCACTCCTTATATCATCAAAGCTTACATTTGAATAAAAGTCAGAAGCATAAAGAGGGTCAATTACCTGAGGCTCTGAAACTATGTGTAAAATATAGATTTTCGAACCATTTTTCTTTGCAAGGCTTAAGGCAAGATTAAAAGCATTGATACAACCGGAAGAAAAATCAACCGGAACAACAATTCTTTCAATGTTTTTCATCTTTTCTCCCTTAATTTTAAAAACCTAACCCCTAACCATATAATGGTTTGTTAAAATTATATTGTCAACTATAAAAACTTAAACTTATCAGCCAAAAGCAAAATTTTGAAATCATGGAATTTGTTCTGAGCAAACATGGAAATCTTGCTATTGCAAGTCATATTATATTTGTCTTAAACATTTGTCTTTATGGCTTCTTTCCTGTACTTCAACCCTCTCTCTGCTGCATCTGAAAGTTCTCTGTCGTAATCGTGATTTAGTGCAAATACCCTGTAATGTATTATTTTTGATGGGATATATTCAAAGAGTTCTTTCAGCATTTCAGTTGAAACAGTTTTTGTAATCGGGTCATAAATATAAATTTGCCTCTGTTCCATTGAAAGTGGATTTTCAGGTCTTGGGTCCTGCACAGCAGTGTCAACCATCAATTTATAATTTTTTAATTTCTTTGGCAGGTGCGTTCTTATCCTCTTTTCCCAATCCTCGTCTTTGATAACAGTTTTGCCGGTTTCAAGCTCTTTTATAGAAATAGTTTTGTCATAAACCATTTTCCACTTTGGAAGACGGTTTAGAATCATAGACCATTCTCTTGAGAGCCTTATTTTGTCCTCTTCATCAGAGTATCTCCATCTGGCAACCTCTTGAGCCAATGACCAGTCTGAAAGCTCAAGATATTCTTTCCTGTGTTCAATCGGGTTATAGGGAAAGATTCTATTGAGTGTTTCCTTAAATATTTCTTTAAGATGCATATCAATAGCCCTTGTAGTTCTATGGTAATAAACATTTGAGTAAAGATATAACCGGGCATTTAAGAACATTGTAAGAGCAGAAGTTCCTGATTTATGGATTGTCAATCCATTTTCTGTGTAAAAGGTGTAATAGATGAGCCTGTCTATATCAACCGGACCTATTGCAACTCCGCACATATATGAATCTCTTAAAACATAATCCATATTGTCAACTGTGTATATCCCATTAAAAAGCGGTAGAAGCAGTTGAAGCCATTTTGGATAATCCTCAATTTGTTTTATTCCATCTTTCTTAATCAAAAATGCTACATATTTGGGGTTAATTCTCTCATTCCTTTGAAAAAAACCATTAGGGCTTCTCTTTATACGTTTGATTATCCTTCCAAGTTCTTTTTCAATTATTGCCTGCCCAATATCCTCGTGGGTAATCCCATAGGTATCAAGGAAGTTTTCATCAAAAAAATGCCCAAAAGGACCATGTCCAACATCATGAAGAAGTGCTGTAACTCTTAGAAGTTCTTCAATAAAATTTTCAGACGGGCAGTTCTTTACAGCTTTTTTCAGACTTGGATACAGATGCTTTGCAACTCTTCCTGCAACATGCATTGCTCCAATTGAGTGCTGAAAACGGCTGTGCTCTGCTGAAGGGAAAACCCACTTTGAGCTCTGTAGCTGATATATCTGCCTAAGTCTCTGAAGCCAAGGAGAATCGATAAGGTCTTTTTCCGATTTCTCACCTGAGTCAACAGATACTGTGAATGCTATGTACTGATGGACAGGGTCTGCAAAGAGAGCCATTCCATCATATAAAAAACTCAGAGAATCAGCTTTTTGTTCTTTTTTCTTTGCCATTTTTCAACACAAAAAATTTGCAAATTATCATTATTGAAAAAAATCAAATTGCAAAATCCGGTATCTATTCTTCCAGAAGATTCCATGGTTCAAGAATATTCTGAGGAATATTGTCAATAAACCTTGATTGTTTTGATAAAACAGCTCCTCTTGAGTGGTCAAAAATATTCACAGGATATGTAACAAAAAGATTGCATTTAGCCCTTGTTGCAGCAACATACATAAGTCTTCTTTCCTCTTCACTCTCTTTAAGTAGTTGTTTTAAAAAAATTAACAAATCATCATAATCAGCAAGAAAATTAGTGAGTTTATATTTAGAATAAGTCTCTTTAAGTTTTTTTAAATCCTCAATATGGTCTGTAAAATAAGAATAATCTCTCCCTATTATTAATTCAATGGATAAATTTCTGTTAACAGACATACTGAAAATATTCTGAATTGTATCTTTTCTTGGAAACCTTTTTTCCTTGGTGTTTAAATTTAGCTGATTTCTTAAAAGATTTATGGCATCCTCTGAATCAGAACGGTCAAGTATAGTGAAATTTGATTGAAAATTAATTGTTTTGGAATATCTTCTGAGTATCGTATTTGCAAAGGAGTGAAATGTTCCACCTGAAACTCTTTCACAGGGATAGTCAATTAATGAAGCTGCTCTTCTGAGCATATCCTGCGAAGCCCTGCGCGTAAAGGTAAGTAGCAGTATTGATTCTGCATCAATGTCTGTCTTTATAAGCCTTGCTACTCTGTAAATGAGAGTTCTTGTTTTTCCGCTTCCGGCACCTGCAATAACAAGATAAGGTCCCTCAGTTAACTCTACTGCTTCAAGCTGAGAGCTATTTAGTTCTTTTCTGTAATCAATTTTAAATTTTTTTGAAGAAACAGGGTATGTTTCTTTTTTTAACTTATAGACTTTCATCTTTGTTTATTAAAAAATCAGTGAGTATATATAAAAACTATGAACGTATTGGCAAATATCCTCAGAATTTCAGCAGATAGTTTTTATTTTAAAAGCTATTATTTGCCAAGAGAAGTAAATAATGGAATGACTACTATCAATATAAATGACACTAAAAACAATGCAATTACAGTAATAAAGAGATATTTTTTAAAGCTTAAATCTGATGTTTCAGCAGGAACAGCTTGCTCTTCTTTTACATCTGTATCCTCTTCATGGGTATATTCTTCAGTTCTTTTTCTTGCTGAGCGATGCTTAACCCTGTGTTTTTTTGTTTCGTATTCTTCCGGAGAAAACCAGATAGTATTTCCTGAACCATCTATCAGAGGGATATGCCCCTTCTCCTTAAAGAATTTTTTTTTCTCTTCTTCGGCGATTTCAAGTCTTCTTATGTTATCAGATCTTGTATTTTCTGTTTCTTTTAGTTCTTTCTCTTCTTCTTCTTCAGAGAGTTTTGCTCTTTGAAAAGATTCAAGCTTTTCTCTTTCCTTCTCTTCTAACTCTTTTCTTGTTTTTTCTCTTATGGTTTTTTCTTCTTCTTCTGAGATAGCCATATGAATCTCCAAAAACTTGTTTGTTATTTTAAGCTTAATTAACTGCTGTTGTCAATATTGAATACGGAAAAGAATATTTATATAAGACAAGATATCATGGAAAAAGATTTTTCGTATTAGCTTGTGGTTTCTGGCTATGACAACCACAAAATATTCACAACAATTTCTTTTCTCTCTGTCATCAACCCATTCGCTGTTTGGTTCACTGCAGTTGTAACAGATTTTTATCCCTTGTTTTAAAATCTTAATTTAAATTTTTCCAGATTAGATGGGAGAAACTTGTGGAAAAATTGTTAAAATGGATATTTAAATAAAAAAAATGAAAGGGTTTCACCTCTTTGCACTATTTTGCAGCAACATCCTTTGCATCAGTAAAAATAATTTTCAGATTAATTTCTCCTGAGGATTTTTCTCTCGAGAAAATCTATTATTTCTTTTTCAAGATTTCTCCTGTAAAGTTTGTTGATTGGAATTATTCCAGCAGGACAAGTGACATTTATTTCAGTAAGCTTCTCTCCTATTAAATCAATTCCTGCAAAATAAATTCCATCTTCTGAAAGTTTCTGTGATACTACTGAACAGATTTCTTTTTCTCTTTTTGACAGTTCTGTTCTTTTGTTAACTCCCCCAAAGTCCGGATCGCTTCTGAAATCATTTCTTTTTGGAACTCTCGCATAGCATCCTATAACCTTACCTGAGAGAATTACTGCTCTTTTATCACCGGTAGTGTAAACATCATCAAGAAACTTCTGTGCAAGAACGTATTTTGTTTTGGATTCTGTCACTTTGTCAAAAATCTGGAAAACATCTTTTTCATCATCTGAAACAACAACAAGCTCTTTACTTGCATACATGTTTATCTGCTTGATTATAATTTTACCACATTTTTTTAAAAAACTTTTTAAAAGATTTATGTTCTTTGCAACTACTGTTTCTGGAATCATCTCAGGGAATTTCAGAGAGTATAATTTTTCACTAACCTCTCTTAACCCCTTTGGGTTGTTTAGGATAAGAGTTCCCCCCCCAATAAGTTGTAGCAAATGGGTAATGTAGAAGTAGTTTATGTTATATGGCGGTTCAAGCCTCATAAAAACCACATCAAGAGAATCCATACGCTCAAGCTTAAACTTACTATTTACAGGATTAAATCTCTTGTCAAATTCTTCATAACCGAGATTAACCATTGTAGTTCCGCCTAACCAGAAAATATCTTCCTGATGAATATAAAATACCTGATGTCCTCTTGACCTGCATTCATTTAGAAGCAGAAGGCTTGTATCTTCTTCAATAACCAGTTTTTCAATCTGGTCTAAAATAAATCCAATTCTTAATTTAGAAACCATGTTTAAACTGCTGCGATTTCATAACCCTGAGCAAGTGTTGAGACCATGGCAATAAATTCATAGACTTTTATGTTTTCTACAGACACATTTGATTTAACAGCATTGCCGAAAGTATCTGAACTCATAGGACATAAATTATCAGATTCAAAAAACATACCTCTTGTATTTAAATTTTCCTTTGTTGTTCTTTCAGTATTCATTCTGAAAAAACCTCCAACAGGTTTTGCACCAACAAAATATATAAGAGGCTCTGCAACAAACCCTTCCACTTTATCAATTGTTGGAATTCCTTCCTGAATTATAAGACTTTTTACCGGAACTTTGTTTTTCCCAAAAGACATTTTATTTTTAGTTTCCCTGTTCATGTGAATGAAATCGTAGCTGCTTTCAGCACTCATAACAGCTATCCCGTATGTTCCTGAATTATTTTTTATAAAAACAAAAGGTTTTTCTTTTATTCCATATTCTTCATATTTTCCATTAACAAAAGAAAGAACTTTGTCGATTTTTTCAGCTGCCTTTTCAAAATCTGATTTTTTAGTAAAATCAATATCATCAACAGATTCATAAAACTCCGACAGGAACCACTTGTCTATTTTGAACTTCAGCGAAAACTCCTCGATAAGGTTATTATAGAATTGTAAATGGTTGCTCTTTTTTCTCTTGAACCATCCAAGCTCAATGGAAGGTATTATTGGCTGATGTATGCTGTGCAATACAACAGGCTCTCCTTCAGAAAAGTCATTGTTATCAATTATCAAATTAGGGATGAATTCTCCCGCAGACAGGGTTTTTCCTTTTATATTAATCCTATAAACTGTTATTTCATTCTTATCAGCTGTTTCTAAATTCTTTTTGTCATCAAAATCTCCTTTTAAAACTCCTATTCTTGATTCAAACCCGGCTTTTTCAAGAATCAGGCTTAATGAGTGAAGGTTTTCAAGATAGAATTTATTCCTTGTATGCTCTTCAGCAAGAATTAATACTTTCCTCGTGCCTGAAAAATATCTGCTAATATAATCTTTAAAATACTTGCTGCTCATTTTTTTGCTGTTCCTGCAAAGGTTGTTAAATCCTCCAGGAAACAGGTTTGCATCAACAGGTGCAACTTTAAACCCGCTGTTTCTTATGTCGTGGGAAGAATAAATAGGGAGCTGAACTTTTTTTGAGTGGAACTTAATCCATTCTTTAACACGGTTAGCCTCTTTTGTCAGCAGGTTATGCAACACAGGGATAATATTCACAGTCTTTTCCGCAAATCTTACCTTTTTTAATTTTAAAAAAAGCTGTGGAAGGAAACAGCTATTTAAAATATTCTTAACAAATTATAGATTTTTACAGGATTTAAATCAAGATAAATTGCTTTTTTGATTATAAGCTGCTGACAATAAAGCAGATGAAGGAGGTTAAAAATTAAAAGTTTATGAAACAGGTGAACGGATTGTATTTCGTAACGGTGGAGAATGCAATTGCTACACTTTTTTTAAACAGGAATTTTTATTTTGTAACCTGTTACCTTTTCCTCACCACTATTCAGCACTTCTCCGCCAATCTCTTTGTTAACTATCCATGAAGCTATTCTAACGTTAATATCTTTATTTAAACCATCAGGGTTCTCAAAACTGTTGAAAATATCCTGAAAAGATTCAAGGCGTTCAGCACGGGTTCTGCAATCAGCAAGAAAGGTACTGTTTCTAAGGTTAATTTCAATCTGTTTTTCTTTTTCGTTATGCTCTGTAGTGATTTTTAATTCCTTACCATTGGATATATTCTTCTTTACATCTAAAAGAAAATTTAAGAAAGCATGTTGAAATAAACCTATCCTTAATTTAATAATTGGAATACTTCCTGGCAAAAAAGAAACTTTTATTCCTTTTCTGTAAAATCCTTTGTTTGCAAGAGAAATACTCTGATAAATAATCGTGTTTATATCAGCTTCCCTTTCATCTTTTGAATTTGCTTGCAGGTATGATAACATGCTGTTATTTATCTGCTTTGCTTTTTCAGAGCATGAGATAATAACTTCAAAACACTTTTTAATATCATTTTCTTTGTTAGTCATTTTTGCAATTTGTGCAAATCCAAGCATTGCTCCAACTATGTTGTTGAGTTCATGTGTAATATCAGAAAACATCTGTCCTGCAACAGCATATCTCTGAAGATTAATTATAAAATCAACTAAACTCCCATTTTTTTCTTTTACTTGTATTTCAATTTGATTTGCGAGCATATGATTCTCTCTGATTTTAGTTGTTAAAACTTCTATTCTTCCCTCAACAGTTTCTTTAACCTGTTTTTAAGAAGAATAACTGCCTTTGTGTGAATCTGAGAAACCCTTGACTCTGTTATATCAAGGACCTTTCCTATCTCCTTCATTGTAAGATCTTCATAATAATAAAGGGAAATAACCAGCTTCTCTTTTTCAGGCAATCTGTTGATTGTATCTCCAACAATTTTCTTTAACTCCTTTAGTTTTGTTGAAAAAAGAGGACTCTTCTCTTCGCTGTCTGCTATAAGAGAGAAGAGGTTTTTGCCTTTATTATCTGAACTGTCCATAGAATTATCAAGACTGAAAAGCGTTGCACCTTTAATTTGCTTTAGTGTTTCATAATATTCATCAATGCCGATTCCAAGCTCACAAGCCATTTCATAGTCTGTTGCAGGTCTTGAATGCTTCTGTTCAAGATAATAATAAGTATCCTCAACCTGAGTTGTCCACTGGCGCAGAGATCTTGGAAGCCAGTCAAGTGCCCTGAGTTCATCAAGGATAGCTCCTCTTATCCTGAACTCAGCATAGGTTTTAAATTTTATTTCCTTTGACGGGTCAAATTTTTCAACAGCATCCATCAACCCTATTATTCCAGCACTCACTAAATCATTAACTTCAACATTTGCAGGCAATTTCATTGATATCCTTGCTGCTATGCTACGGGTAAATGGAAGAAACTTTAAAATTAATTTACTTTTATTGATTGGCTCTTTATCTTTATCATACAGTATCAATTCTTTAATTTCCTTCTGTATATTCATCATATTTATCCCCCCTCTGTTAAAAAGATAGTTAATTTTGGAACAACTTTTAACCATCTATCAAGACTTAGCCGGTTATATAGATTTTTCTCTATCCATTTAATTTTAATTAATAACCTTGAACGCATTCGCAAACAATATATAGCAAATAGTATGCCAAAACATTTTGTATCATTATATTGATTCATGCTTTAAAAATTTCATAAATCAAAAACTTGATTAATATCTTGAAAGATAAAGAAAATTTATGCTTTTAATATAGAAAAGTTTTTAAATATCTTGAATGAGCGGATTTAATATTAAGAAAAGTTTTCTTAAAATGTGTTAACTTTTAGAAGATAGACGTCAAAATGTTAACAGAAGCAGGTATATTATGTAAAAGCAGATTGTATTTATATTATTGAAGGCACCTGTAGCATACTGTTGGGAATGTGCTCGCCATGACTTTTCAAAATTCTCAGGCAGGAATTCAGGATGCAGTGTTTTCCAGTTTTCTTTTTTTTATTTTTTGAACAAGCGTTGTCCTGTTGAGGTTAAGCAGTTTTGCAGCTTTTTCCTTTACCCACCCTGTTTTGTTCAGTGCTTGAAGTATAAGGTCATTTTCTATTTTTGATAAAAGGGTATTTATACACAGGCCTTCTTCAGGAAGTTTAAAGGTGGATGCAGAAGGTTTTTCTTCTTTGTTTTGAAATTTCTGAGGCAAATCAGAAACGTTTATTATCTTTTTGTTTCTGTTAAAAATTACCAGTCTTTCAATCATGTTCTCTAACTCTCTGACATTTCCGGGCCAGTTATATTCTGAAAAAATTTTCATAACCTCAGGAGAAAAATCCTCTATGTTTGAACCTCTCTCCTTATTATAATAGTCAAGAAAATGCCTTACAAGAAGCTGGGTATCACCCTTTCTCTCTCTAAGAGGAGGAATTATTAATGGAATGACATTCAGCCTGTAAAAAAGGTCTTCGCGAAATATTTTTTCCTCAACTGCTTTTTCCAAATCCCTGTGAGTTGCAGCTATAACTCTTACATCAACCTTAACATTTTTTGTTCCTCCGACAGGAATAAACTCCCTTTCCTGAAGAACCCTTAATAGCTTTACCTGTAAATTCAGGCTCATATCCCCTATCTCATCAAGAAATATGGTTCCTCCGCTTGCCATCTCAAACCTGCCAATTTTCGAATATGCTGCCCCTGTGAAAGCACCTTTTACGTGTCCGAATAATTCACTTTCAAGCAGACCTTCAGGAATAGCACCGCAGTTTACTGGAACCATACATTTATCCCGTCTTATGCTATTATAATGTATTGCCTTTGCAACCAACTCCTTACCTGTTCCACTTTCTCCATAAATGATTACAGTGCTATCGCTGTCAGCAATAGTTTCAATTATCTGAAAAATCCTGATCATTTCTTCACTGTTGCCAACAATGCTTTCAAATTTATACTTTTTCTTTAGCTGACTTTTCAGTAAAAGGTTTTCCCCCCGAAGCCTCTGGTATTCAATTGCACGCTTTATTATTAAAAGAATTTCATCAAGATTGAATGGTTTTGACACATAATCAAATGCCCCTGCCTTCATAGCCTCGACAGCACTATCAATAGTCGCGTACCCTGTCATTATTATTCCTATTGTGTCAGGTTTCGAAGAATGCAGTGCTTTGAGGGTTTGGATGCCATCAACTTCAGGCATAAAAAGGTCCAAAAGGGCAAGCGTAAAATCATTTTTTTGTATGAGCTCAGCAGCTTCTTTATGGCTTTTTGCTGTTACAACAGAAAATCCTTCTTTTACCAGAAGTCTGGAGAGCATGTCACAGATGTTTTCCTCATCATCTACGATTAGAATTTTTATCTCAGACATCTTAACCTTCCTTTAAGTAAGTTAGAAATGGATACCCTTTTGTTTGTGTTTGCTTATTATAAAACATTATGATATAAATTATCAACAAAATTAATACTATGTGATAATTAAACTTCCTTTGCATATGGAAACAAAATCTCTATTAAAATCCAGAGAAAAAGTAATTTTCTCTATAAATTTGAACGGCTCAATAACTGACTGGAGTCTGACGGCACAGGAATTGTTCGGATACAAAAAAGAAGAACTAATTGGAACTTCTATTTCTTCAACCTATGAAAATATATTTTCAGAACTCTTAAATTATAAGGAAAGAATTATAAAAGGCGAAAAAATCCCAAGCTTTACTTCCAAGAGGATGCTACAGGACGGGACTTTAGTTGAGATGATTTATACCTTTGCTCTTAATGATTTTCAGGAAAATAATGAGCAGAAAATACTTTGCATCATTGAAAAAATTCTTCCTGTAAAGATTAGAAACAGCGAACCTTCCAGGCATCATTCAAAATTAAAAATCAAGCCTTTAAATAATGCGTCTGAAGCAAAAAACTTAGCGGCTGAGTTTAAAGATTATTTTGAGGATATAGTATCAAATCTGCAGGATATCATTTTTATTACAGATAAATCCGGAAAAATCGTTTTTGCAAGCCGCGGAGCCAAAGAAGCTACAGGGTTTTCTTCAGCAGATATACTGGGATATCCTGTTAAAAAGCTTTTTGAAAAAGATGAAAAGTTTGGGAAAAGCATCTTTGAATATTTATTGGGAAAAGGGTGTGTCAATGATGTCGAAACCCAGATATTAAACAAAAACAACAAGAATATCCCGGTTCTCCTTTCTGCTGCTAATATGCTTAACAACAGAGGAAAATTGTCAGGATTTACTTTCATTGCAAAAGACATAACTGAAAGGCTTCAGAAAGAGGAAGAAATTAAATATTTAAGAAACTATCTGGATTATACTATTGAAGGCATTGACGATGCTGTCATAACAGTTGATTTTGAAAAAACCATATTATTCCTTAACCGCGGAGCAGAAAATATGTTTGGAATAACATCTAATGAAATCAAAGGGAAAAAGATATGGTCCTTGTTTCCAGATGAAATAGCTGAAGAATTATCTCCAAACCTTACCGTAGAAAAAATGCTTAAGAGAAACTCTTCATACAATACTGAATGCAGAATGAAATCGCGAAGCGGAACTCTTTTTCCTGCAATCTTTTCTGTATCTATATTAAAAGACAGTTACGGAACCCCAATAATTGGTTTTGTTTTTGTCATAAAGGATATAACTGAAATAAAAAAGCTGGAACAGCAATTGCTTCATTCTGAGAAACTTGCTTCTCTTGGAGCTATGATTTCAGGAATTACACACGAGCTAAACAACAAACTCGGACCTGTGCTGGGTTATTCCCAGCTTTTAAAACAGTCAAATCTTGGCTCTGAAGAGCTTGAAATGATAGGGAAAATAGAGCTAAGCGCTCTTAGCGCCAAAAAGATAATACAATCTCTTCTTGGATTTTCAAAACAAACCAAACCCGAGCTTAGTCTTATTAATATAAATGATACAATAGAAAAGGTGCTCTCTCTTCTTGAATATAAATTTGAATCAGGCAATCTGAAACTTGAAACTAATCTTGAAGAAGGACTTCCATCAACCTTGGCTGATGGAAACCAGATTGAACAGGTTTTTCTAAATATATTGAATAATTCAATACAGGCAATTGGTAATAGGCTTGGTACTATTTCAGTTAAATCTTTCATGAAAGGCGAAAACATTGTTATACAGTTTACGGATAATGGCTATGGAATAAGCGAAAAGAACCTGAAAAAAATTTTTGATCCCTTTTTTACGACAAAAGAACATAATCAGGGAACGGGTCTTGGACTCAGCGTATGCTACGGAATAATACAAAGCCACAATGGAAAGATTCATGCTGAAAGCATTGAAGGCAAAAAAACCACTTTTACAGTTGAGCTTCCTTTGAGAAAGACAAAAATCGTAAAACCTTATAGAGATTCTGAAGGTATTGCAAGAGAGATTGCAGGCAGAAAAAAAATACTGATTATAGATGATGATGAAATGATTAAGGATCTAATGGTAGTTGTTATGAAAAAAAACCACATAATTGAATCAGTTAATTCAGGTGAAAAAGGACTCGAGAAGATAAAAAAAAATACCTATGACCTGATAATAACAGATTTGAGAATGCCTGTTGTTGACGGATTCAAGCTCTATGAGTGGGTTAAGGAGAACAAGCCCGGACAAGAGAAGAAGATAATATTTACAACAGGTGATACATACGATGGGAAAACCAAAGAGTTTCTGGAATCAACTCAAAATCCATTTATTCCCAAACCGTTTAATGTTGAAGATTTTGAAGATATTGTAATGAGCCATTTGGCCAAGCTCTAAACTTCGGGTTTTCTTCTCTTGATTATCTCCTCCATAAATTTTATAGTAAAATCAATTAGCTGATTAATATCTTTTAGATTTCTGATAACAAGAGAGTTTTCTGAAAGAAATTTTATATGATTTTCTCTTTCTGAGATAATTTTAATGAGAATATCTGGCGACATCTTGAAACTGATAGAAAAGGTTATTCTGATCTCTTTTGATGAAACATCTATTTTTGAAACCATTGCCTCATTGCCTAAAATCCTCAATGAACTTATTTTAAACAGTGCGTTCAATGCTTCAGGCAGATCCCCAAACCTGTCACGGATCTCTTCTTTAAATTCTTCAAGGTTAACAATATGCCCTATTTCTGACAGTTTTTTGTAAATAGTAATTCTCTGTCTTGAATCCTCTACGAAATTTTCAGGAATATATGCCTCTATCTTGGAATTGATTACGCAGCGTGTCCTTTTATCTTCAGTAGAAAGATCTTGCATCTCATTTATCGTTTCTTCAATCATTTTGCAGTAAAGGTCAAAGCCTATTGCCAGGATCTGCCCTGACTGTTCCTCACCGAGAATATTTCCTGCGCCTCTTATTTCAAGGTCATGGGCTGCAATTTTAAAACCGGAGCCTAACCCTGAAAGCTCTTCAATTACTCTTAGCCTCTTCTTTGAGTCATCTGTGAGAACAGCCTTGGGAGGAATCAGAAGATATGCATAGGCAACATGTCCATCTCTTCCAACCCTTCCCCTCAGCTGATAAAGGTCTGAAAGTCCAAACCTGTCTGCCCTGTTGATTATAATTGTGTTAACTGCTGGAATATCAAGCCCTGACTCTATAATTGATGTGCAAAGCAATATATCATATTCCTTTTTTATGAATCTAATCATCACATCTTCAAGAAAAGATTTTTTCATCTGCCCGTGTGCAACTCCTATCCTGGCTTCAGTCACCAGGTTTTTTAATAGCCTTTCAATTCCGTGTATGCTGTAAACCCTATTATGGACAAAGTAAATCTGCCCTCCCCTTTCCATTTCTCTTTTTATCGCCTGAACAATAAGTTCTTTGTTAAAGCTTGTGACAATTGTTTTTATTGGCTGACGGTCTTCAGGCGGGGTATCAATTATACTCATGTCCCTGATACCCATCAACGAAAGCTGCAGGGTTCTTGGAATTGGAGTTGCAGTAAGCGTAAGGACATCAACCTCATTGCGAAACTTTTTTAATTTCTCTTTATGTTTTACGCCAAATCTCTGTTCTTCATCAATTATAACCAGCCCGATATCCTTGAACTCTATGTCATCTGAAAGAAGCCTGTGTGTCCCTATGACTATGTCAACTTTACCGTTTTTTAAATCCTCGATTATTTCTTTTTCTTTCCTGGCTGAACAAAATCTGGACAACACTTCAACCCTTATTGGAAAAGGAGAAAAGCGGTTTGCAAAAGTCTGGTAATGCTGTTGCGCAAGTATGGTTGTTGGAACCAGAACAGCCACCTGCTTGCTCTCGTTTGCAGCTTTGAAAGACGCCCTTAAAGCCACCTCGGTCTTTCCGTATCCGACATCTCCGCAGATCAATCTGTCCATTGGCTTTGAAGACTCCATATCCTTTTTTACATCCTCTATAGCTCTTAACTGATGAGGTGTTTCCTCGTATTCAAAAGTACTCTCAAACTCGCTCATCCAGTTATCATCCTTTGAAAAGGCATATCCGTCTGCAACTTTTCTTTTTGCGTAAATCCCGAGCAGTTTCTTTGCCATCCTGCGTATTGATTCCTTAGCCTTTTCCTTTATCCTCTCCCATCCTTTTCCCGCGAGATGGTCTAACTTGGGAACAAACCCTTGCACCCCAATGTATTTCTGGACAAGGTTAAGGTTTTCAACCGGAACATAAAGAAATTCACTGTTAAGGTATTCTATTGCCAAAAAATCTTTTTCAATACCATCTATCCTGAATTTCTTTATTCCCTGGAATTTTCCTACTCCGTAATCTATGTGAACGAGTAAATCGCCAGAGGAAATATCACCGAAGTCTGATATAAAGATGCTGCTGTCAAATGACCTTCTGAATCTTCTGGTAATCTTTTTCCCGAATATCTCTTCCTCGGAAATTATTACCAGTCCTGCTGATTCAAATTCAAACCCTCCTGAAATTTTTCCTGTCAGTATTTCAGGGACAGAAAAATCAGCAATCTCGGAAAAATCTACCTTGATTCTGTTTTCAGGATTAAAGACAACCTCAGCATCATACTCCCTGAATATCTTTTGAAGTCTTTTGCCGTAACCCTCATTCGAGCATACAAAATAGACTTTGCAGTTATTTTCACTGAACTTTTTTATCTGATGAAGACACGATTTTAGCCTGTCCACTCCTCCTTCAAACCCCAAAAAAGAAATTGTTTTTATATCAAAACTGAAAAAACTTTTTTCTTTGGAATTTTCTGTGTCAGAAAGGAAATCAAAAAATACCTGCTGATATTTTTTTAAACTCTTTTCTATATCATCAGGGGATATATAAAGCCCTGTCGGATGGAAGGAAGGATATCCCTCTTTTTTTAATATTTCCCATTGTGCGCATATCTCTTTATAAAATTCATCAGTTTTTTCTTTTACCTGCGCCGGCTCCTCTGAAATAATAAGCGTATCATCAGAAATATATTCAAAAAAACTCTCAAGGTTTTTAAAAAACAGAGGATTGAAATTTTCTATGCCGGGAAAGTACATTTTCCCGTCGAGATAGTTTAAAATCCTTTCATACGATTCTCCTTTGTCTTTAAGATCAAAAAAATATTTTTTAAACTCCTCAACTATTGTTTCGCTTGAATAAGGATTATAAAAAACTTCTCTTGCCGGAAGTATTTTTACCTGTTTCAACCTGTTTGTAGATTTTTGACTATAAAGGTCAAATTCTCTTATTGAAACTATCTCATCTCCAAAAAATTCTATTCTCAATGGATTTTTAATGAGTGATGTAAAAACATCGACTATGCAGCCTCTGGAACTGAAATCTCCTTTTTCCTCAACAATGTCTTTATCCTGATAACCGCATAACAGCAAATTCTCTAAAAGCTTTTCTTTTTGAATTTCCATTCCAGCTTCAATGTTCAGAAACTTTTCTTTTAATTCATTTTTACTCATAAATTTCTGAAGCAAACTCTCGGGTGTTATCAAAACTATTCCGGCTCTGTTGTTCAATAAACTATCCAGAACAAGGAGTCTTTTTGATGATATCTCTGCATAAGGAGATGACTTTTCATAGGGTACCGTTTCCCAGTGTGGAAAATAAAATATCTCATCTGAAGCCGTTTTGTCATTAAAGGGTTTAAGATTATTTGAAAAGAATATTAAATCGTTGTAAAACGGTTCAGCAATCTTAGATGAAGGCAGCAGAATGAGTATTTTTTTTTGCAGCAATCGGTGAATCAATATTGTGAGGAATGCCTTTGAAGAAACCTGTAGTCCCTTTGCATCTGCAACTGAGGCTCCGGATTCTATGGCATTTATTAAGTCACTGAGGGGGGGCTTGGTTTTTTCTTCGACCGGCATATTGACTCATGGAATTTAACCAATTCTCATGGCTTCCTTTGCTTCTCTTATAGTTTCAGAAGCAACTTCTTTGGCTTTTCTCCCGCCCAGAAGCAGGATTTCATCAGCATCTTTCCACTTCTTGGATAAAACCGACCTTCTTTCCTGGAATTTGCTGATATATTCCAGAAGGTTTTTTAAAAGCTCTTTTTTGCAGTCAATGCACCCTATTTTTGCGTTCCTGCATTTATCATCAATCTCCTTTACTGTTTCAGGGGGAGATAATATTTTGTGATAGCTGAAAACAACTGAAAGCTCAGGATTGCCACAATCAGTTCGTTTTACTCTTTGAGGGTCAGTCATCATTGTCATAACCTTTTGCCTGATTTCTTCAGAAGAATCAGAAAGATAAATACAATTATTGTAACTCTTTCCCATTTTTCTTCCGTCAAGTCCCAGAAGTTTGGATGTTTCTGTTAGTTTCGCCTGCGGTTCTGCAAACACCTCTTTCCCGTAAATATGATTGAACCTGCGAGCCACTTCCCTTGTCAGTTCAATATGCGGAACCTGATCTATGCCAACAGGAACTATATTTGACTTATATATTAATATATCAGAAGCCTGAAGAAGCGGATAACCAAGAAATCCATATGTTGAAAGATCCTTGTTTGTTAATTCCTCTTTCATCTCCTTGTATGAGGGCACCCTTTCAAGCCACGGAACCGGAACTATCATTGAAAGTATGAGATGGAGCTCTGCATGCTCAGAAATATCAGACTGAAGAAAGATTATTGCTTTTTCAGGGTTAATCCCTGCAGCAAGCCAGTCAAGCACCATTTCCCTGCCTAAATCTTTTATCATTGTAGGGTTGCTGTATTCTGTCGTAAGGGCATGCCAATCCGCAACAAAGAAAAAAGAGTCGTATTCATCCTGTATCTTTATCCAGTTCTCAAGAACACCTATGAGATGACCAAGGTGCAGTTTCCCAGTTGGTCTCATACCGCTCAATGCTATCTCTTTTTTAATTTTATCCATATATCAACTGTCTCTTTAAAATATTGGAACCCTTAAAAAGTTGATTAATGTGAAATATACAGGGCTCAGGATTGTCCCTAAAATTCCTGTGTAAAAAAGGAAAAGGAGTATAAGAAAACCATACGGCTTTGTCTTTTCAAACAAGATTGCTTTTCCGGCAGGCAAAATACCCATCAGAATTCCACTGCCATCAAGAGGGAAAATAGGAATCAGATTAAAGACTGCCAGTATTATGTTCAGTTGGATGGTAAATATAACAATAAGTATTAATGGCTTGAAGATAAAAAACCATTCCTGAGCAAAAAAGACTCCTCCGGGAATAAAGCCTGCTAAGTGGTAGATAACTGCTGCTGTAATTGCCAGCACCATATTGCTTAAAGGTCCTGAGAATGAAACCCATAGGCTCCCTTTTTTTGGATTGCGTAAATTATAAGGATTGACCGGAACAGGTTTAGCCCATCCAAAAAGGATATTTGAGCCACTGATAATAATGAAAAGAGGGATTAGAACAGTACCAAGCAAATCTATATGGGCAAGAGGGTTTAATGTCATTCGCCCTAAATTTTTTGCAGTAGGGTCGCCAAAACGGTTTGCTGTCCATGCGTGTGAGCACTCATGGACTGAAATTGCAAGAATCAGTGCTATATAGCTTATTATTAATTCACCTATTTGCTTGTGCATTTTTTGAAACCGGATTAAAGATGATAATCTATATTAATAGTCTTCCGGGGCATGTGACTTTCAAAGAAGTTTTGCTCTCGGATAAGAACCAAGGAATTTTAAAAATATGCAATTATTTTTTAATGACTTGATTGCTTTTTTAACTGCAGTGTCATCAATATGACCGAGAAAATCCAGATAAAAAACATATTCCCATGCTTTTTTCTTTGAAGGTCTTGACTCAATCTTTGCTAAACTGATTTTATTCTCAGCAAATGGCTCCAACACATTATACAAAGCCCCTGCTTTATCTTTTATAGAAAACAGCAATGAAGTTTTATCATCGCCTGTTTTTTCTAAATAATTCTTGCTGATTACAAGAAATCTTGTAAAATTATTAACATTATCTTCTATATTTTTTCTAACAACCTTTAATCCGTAAACATCGCCAGCCGTTTTGCTTGCGATGGCTGCCAGAGATTTGTTCTTTGATGCCATTATAGCAGCTATCGCATTACTTGAAACCTCCTCTACCGGCACATCTCTTAAATTTCTTCCCAGCCATTCTCTGCATTGGGCTATTGACTGCGGATGGGATACTATCTTCTCTACATTTTTTATGTTTCCGCTTTTGTTAAGCAGGTTATGATTAATTGGCAGTAGTATCTCTCCGTAAATTTTTAAATCCGATTCAAGGAACATATCAAGAGTAAGATTCACTGCGCCTTCTGTTGAGTTTTCAACCGGAACAACTCCAAACATGACGGTCCCTTTTTCAACTTCATCAAACACATCTTTAATAAAATTTGCTGATTGGTATTCTGCAGAAAATCCAAACTGTTTTATACATGCAAGGTGAGTGAAAGATGCTTCCGGACCAAGGAATGATACCTTCATTGGCCCTTCCAGAGAAATTGAGGCTGAAATTATTTCCCTGTAAATATTTCTGATTGATTCATTGCTGAGAGGCCCTTTGTTTTTGCTGAACAGCTTCTCATATATTTCTATTTCCCTTTTTGGGGCATGAATCTTTTTATTACCTGCTTTTTTTATTCTGCCAATCTTTATTGCTAAATCAGCCCTTCTGCTTAAAAGATCCAGAATCTCTTCGTCTATTTCATCAACCTGTTTTCTATGATTATATATTTTATCCAATTCAAATTCCTTTAAAAAATGAATAACTATGGAATTAGTTTTCTGTATAAATATTTATTTGCAACTCCAAATAATTCTCTTGATTAGAAACTACCTTCCCTCTAAACTATTTTAGCATTCAGATGATGTCAAGATTTTTTTGGAAAGCAAGTACAAAAGAACTCTTTGATTACACTATTTATAGTTGGATTATAAATCAAAAGCAGGCAGCCTTTTTCAATAAATATGGATGCCAATAGTTATAAAAAATTTTTCTCGCTGATGCTTAAAGGCGATTATGAAGAAACGCCTCTGTTTCTTCCTGTCAGTTATCCAAGAATTGGCATTTATACCGGCAACGGTTCATCCCACTCGTGGCTTTGGCTTGCTGAGCTTTTTGAAAAATATGGCCTTTATGATATATCTTTTATCAACGGGGAAAACATTCAAAATGATGCTCTTGACAGAATAAATATTTTTATTGTTTCAGGAGGCGATACCTTTGCCATTGCTGAAGAAATAGGGGAAAATGGCAGCAACAAGATAAGAGACTTCCTGGAAAACGGAGGTTCATATCTGGGAATATGTGCCGGTGCATATCTGATGCTTAACTCTTCTAAGACCCCTCTTGATTTTTTTAATCTTACTGGCGGGAAGATAAAAAACCTTTCCTCAAGCCTTCCGCTTTCAGTCAACATGAGTTATAAGTTTTCCATGCCCTATGGCTGCCAGTACCTGTATCATCCTGTAAGGGGCTCAATGCAAATTAAATTACTTGGCAAACCACCCTTTTATAGCACAGATACTATAGTCTCACCTGTATTTGGCGGGGGTTTTATCACTCCTTCAAATGATTTAACACCTCTTGCAAATTATCATGGTTTCACAAAAGATACTATCTTCCTCGTCGATGAAAAGACAGCCTCTGAAACAGTAATCGGGTCCTGTGCTGCTGCTAAAAGTTTTTATGGTAAAGGGGTAATCTTTCTTTTCAGCCCGCATTTTGAACACCCGATGTTTCCTGATGGGAATAATATAATAATAGATACAATATGTTACGGGAATGCTAACAAAAAATCAGAAAATTTTTGTCATAATCCCTCCACTTTGATCATTGATTCTCCTGGCAGAGGAATTTTAAAAAAGATAAAAAGCCTTTTGAGTAATTCCAGAATTGTAGCAGGAGGGTTTCACGGAACCGCACTTTACTGGAAAATTGGAAACAAGATGTGGGAGGCAGAAAAATTTTCGGTTTTTCTTGAAACCATATGGAAGCGATTTAGCAATACAGAAAAAGATTCCTTTGGTTTACGAATTAACCTGTCAGAGGCACAGGAATTAGAAAGACTCTCAGCAGATACATTAGACAATTTAAAGAAGCTAAAATCTGAAATAAGTTCTGGCAAGGATTCTGAAGAAACATTAAAAAAACTTCTTCTTGCTCTTAGTAAACTATCATCTGAGTTTTTTGATATCTATTTTAAATCAAAACTTGAAAAAGCATTGCAATCAAAGATTGAAAAGTAATTTTTTTTAAAAATTTGTTGACATGCAGAAAATTTGTGATATTATTGGTCAAATAGGAAAAGGTAACAACATTCCCAATATTTCTTTAGGCTTAAGACGTGAATAAATATTATCTTCCAGATATATTAGAATTAAACCTCAAGTCCAAGACAATTAACACACTCTTTACTGAAGTAGCTGAACTTATTCTAAAATCCTCAAAAATAGTTGATTCTGTAGCTGCGGTTAATGAATTCAAAAACTTAGAAAAATTCTGGTCAAAAAAAGGCTATGAATTGATTGAAAAAGAAAAAGATTTTTATCCCGAAGGGGTTTTCCCCCTTTGTATAAATTACTGTTCTTTTATTGATGCTTCTGGGTCGCTTATGTTTTTGGGAAGATCAAATGAAGGAATCGATATTCAAACAGAAAAACTACCCCCAGCAAAAGTTATCTGTTTCGTTCTATTCCACTCAATTGAATCATACCAGAATCTTGACCACAGGGATGCTGAAAAGGAAAAAATCAATCTCTACTGGAATAATCTTCTGAAAAACCAGAATTTCCTTAACAGGTTCCTCTCACTAAAGGATGTAACAGAGTTTCAGAAAACTACTGAAGAAATCTTGGGATTTTCTGAAAAAAGAAAACACCCAAGATTCAAAACTTCAGAATTTGCTTACTGTGCAATGTTTGGCACCAACACAGAAAAAGATAAAAAGGAAACAGCCAGGATTGTAGACATCAGTCTCTCAGGATTCCTGCTGGAGCATATGTCTCCATACACCCTAAACTCAATTTTAGAAATAGAGCCTTTTTTGGATAATGAAAAACTGTATTTATGCGGCAAGGTCTGCAGGACTCAAAAATATGGTACAGAGGATGGAATAAAATTTACTTCAGGAATAAATATAACAAATATTTCTGAGTTTGATGAAACTATACTAAACAAATATCTAGGAAATCTTTCTCCATTAACTCAGCTTAAAAACTCACAACAATAATTTTTTACTGCTTAAGCAATCAAATGTTATTCTTCAGCTGAATAAATCCTATAATAGTTTTCGTAATTTGTTATTACTTTTTTAATGTAATTTTTAGTTTCAGGATAAGGTATTGATTCAATAAATTCATCAAGCTCTCTATCAGGAAATCTTGATTGCCATTCTTTAACCTGGTGCTCTCCTGCATTATAAGCTGCAATTGCAAATACAAGATTATTGTTATATTTCAACAAAAGCTTTGAAATATATTTAATGCCTAACAAAATATTAGTTTCTGATTCATAAAGTTGATTTTTTTCAAAGTAGTCTTCTCCATTTTCCTTCAATATTTTTAGCGCTGTTTTCGGCATTATCTGTAGCAAACCAATTGCACCTGCAGGAGACAAGGAGTTTGGGTCAAAAAAACTCTCCTGTCTCATTATTGCCAGCACAAGAAAGGGATCTATTCCATTATCCATTGAATACTTGTACACTATATCCCAGTATGCTGCGGGATAGAATATCTCATTTAACTTTACAGCCATCAAATTTGTTTCCTCTGATAAAGAACCGGACATATTGCTAAGGATTTTTATTGGAATTGTGTAATTCCCTGTCATCCATAAAATCTCGGCAAGGGAGATTAGACTTTCCCTGTCATTTTTTTGAATTGTTTTTTTCGCATATTTCAATTCAGCTATTGAGTCGTCAGCCAAGCCTATTCTCCATAAAACCATAGCTCTTTTTATAAAATCCCTTGCCCCGTCTGAAGTCATCTTTCTTATAATCTCGTTCCATACATCCAGAGATATCTCTTTGGTTTTTGACTTGTCTGAACCATCATTTATATTTCTTCCATATCTTTCAAAACGGCTTGGGTTGTAATCATAAAAAACATCTTTATTTTTTATTTTATAATTGCACAAGAGCCAGTAGTAACTCTGATAATCTTTGATACTGTCTTTTAAAACATCAACGGCTCTGTCTCTGTCTTTATTCTTTTCCAGTGATTTATAACACCAGTATATTGATTTATTTATGCTCTCACTGTTTTTAAAGTTCTCTCTTTCTTTAAGAAAATATTCTGCAGATTCTGATAACCCCCCTTTCAGATAATAAACCCAGCCTATGTGCCAGAGAACATCATCTGTGTAAGCACTATCTTTATCTTTTTTTAAAACCTCATTGAACGATTCAATGGCTTCATTAAAGTTTTTTTCATCCTCGTAATACCGTCCTGCAGTATAGAGCATATCTTTTACAAACTCGCTATCAGGAAACTTTTCAATAAGTTTCTTTTTTACCCACTCAAACCCTTCCTTGTAATTTATCTGATAGCATGCTCTGGCAAATTTATAGTAGATTAAAGGCAGCCGTATCCTGTCGTTTTCCTTTTCAATCTCTTCTATTAATTTTTTATAAGAACTAACTGCATTGAGATATTTTTTCATCCTCTCATAACATTCAGCCATCTTTCTCATTACATCGAGTTTATATTGACGCTCCGCATTAGAGTTCAGTATGAATCTTGAAATTGAAAGGGTCTCGTCAAATTTTCTCGCATCATAAAACTTATCAGCCCTTATTAAAAGCTCGGAAGTCCTGAACATGCTCTCTATTGATTCTGTCTTATATGCATCCTTCAGAAATTTCTCTGCTTCTCTGCTCTCTCTGCTCAGTGGATAGTTTATCCACAGATAATTGAAAATCTCCTTCCCCTTATCATTTTCCCCTATATAAACATAAGACAATCCTATCCGGTAATAAGAGCTTGCAATAAAATTGCTTACAGGGAATTTTCGGTTGAACTCATTAAAAATACCCCGAGCCTCTTCCCATTTCATATTGGCAAATAATATATTTCCCATTTCATACATACATTCTTCAACCCATCTGCTCTTTGGAAACTCATTGAACAGCACTCCATAGATTCTCCTGCACTCATCATAGTCATATCTATACTCTGCAATTTTAAAAAGATAATACAGGGAATAATCCTTTATCTCAGGAAAATCAGTTATTGCTTTTTCAAATTCTCTGACTGCTTTATCAAATTCATTTCTTTTGTAATAATCCAGACCGCCAAGATATGGGTTTAATTCCTGTTTTCCCTCTTTTGCAGGAACAGTCTTTAATTCGCCTGCTATCTTTCCATTCCGATCTTTCAGAGAACTGATACAACCTGTAAGGATTAACAAAATGAGGCTTAAAACTGCTGGAAATTTTCTGAGCATTTACTCTATTCCTTTTTTCCTGATATGAAAGAAATTTCAAGTAGGGGCTGGATAAAAATATAATCCTGTCAAATGCAAAATGCAAAGCTTTTATGAAATAAAAAGAAGTGTTATTAAAAAAGTTACTGATGTTAAATTGCCATGGAATTTTCTTTATCAGGAAACATCTTTTTCAACAGGTATTAAATCGCAAAAATAAAAACGGTTCTCTCTCAGTACAATTTCTCCAATATTGAATAATATTTTCCTTCTGAATATGGGCCCATCAAATACAAATGTATGAAATTCTCCATTCTCACCGCAGGGGTCAACGTTTGAAGGAAGGTCAGATAGAAATTGCCTGTCAAATATTCTGCCTGCAAATCCTTTATCAAAAACGTTTGTGTCAACGCAGGTTATCACTGCCTTAAAGCCTGAGTCTATAAACTTATCTGCAAGCTTGGTTGTGTCTTGTTTCCAGATTGGAAAAATTGCCTTCATCCCAATTTTTGCGAGGTTCTCTTCACGGTATTTTCTCAAGTCCTCTAAAAATATATCACCAAAAACCACAGACAAAATCCCCCGGTCTTTATATGAAACCAGTTTCTCTTTCATTTTTGCTTCATATTCTTCATTTGAAGATTTTTCAGAAATAAAGATTTTTTCAAGTGGAAACCCTAAAGATTCTGCCTGCTCTTCAAGAAGAATACGCCTGACTCCATGCATGCTCACCCTGTCATATTTTTCTGTTATAGTTGTCAGCAGTGCTGATACTTCATAAACACTACCCTTCTGTAACTCATTTAGAGCCATCGCACTGTCCTTCCCCCCGCTCCATGTAAAAAGAACTTTTTCAGCCATCGTTATACCTTTTAATATTTTGTAGGGACAGCCCTTGCCTGCCTACCGTCAGGCAGGCGGCTGTCCTCACTTATAGGCAGAGCAAGGCTCTGCCTGCCTGTTCGGCAGTCAGGCAGCTATATCAGATTGGACAGGGTCAAGCCCTGTCCCTACAAGAAATAAACAAATTCTTTTTACATGATGATTTTAAAAACATTTTGCTGGCAAGCGGTTCTACTACTTCTTAACCCTTCCCTACTCCCATTCAATCGTGCTTGGGGGTTTTGAACTTATATCGTAGACTACTCTGTTTACGCCCTTTACCTCGTTTATTATCCTGTTTGAAATCCTTGCCATTAAATCATAGGGAAGCCTTACCCAGTCAGCAGTCATTCCATCAAGGCTTGAAACAGCCCTTATGCCAACAACATTTTCATATGTCCTTTCATCTCCCATCACTCCTACACTCTTAACCGGCAGAAGAACTGCAAATGACTGCCATATCTCCCTGTACAAACCAGCCTTCTTTATTTCTTCAACCACTATTGTATCTGCTTCTCTTAGAATTTTAAGTCTCTTCTCTGTTACCTCTCCTAAAATCCTAACAGCAAGACCGGGACCCGGAAAAGGCTGTCTCCAGATTACCTCATCAGGCAATCCAAGCTCTTTTCCAACCAACCTCACCTCATCTTTGAAAAGCTCTCTGAAAGGCTCTATAAGCTTAAGCCTCATATCCTTCGGCAATCCCCCGACATTGTGATGGCTTTTTATTGTTGCTGATGGACCTTTGAATGAAACAGATTCTATTACATCAGGATAAAGTGTTCCCTGAGAAAGAAACTCTATTTTCCCTAATCTTCTTGCCTCTCTTTCAAAGATTCTTATGAATTTGTTGCCAATTATTTTTCTCTTTTTTTCCGGGTCAGTAACACCTTTTAAATCTTTAAGAAACTCTCTTCCTGCATCAACATAACTGAGGTTTATGTGAAAATTGTTTTTAAACCTTTTTATTACCTGACTGGCTTCATTTTCCCTCAAAACTCCATTATTGACAAACACACACTTGAGATTTCTGCCTAATGCCTTGTGAAGAAGAACTGCTGCAACAGAAGAATCAACTCCACCGCTCAAAGCTAATATTACTTTTCTGTTCCCAACCGTTTTTCTTATATTCTCTATCTGAGTGGCAATAAAAGATTTCATATTCCAGAGGGGTTTGCATTTGCAGATATCAAAAAGAAAATTTCTTAACACCTTTTTCCCGATTCTTGTATGAACCACTTCAGGATGAAACTGGACACCAAAAATCTTTCCATCCCTGTTTCTGACAGCAGCATAAGGACAGGTGTCAGTCTGAGCTATTGGTATGAAATCCTCAGGCAATTTTAGTATCTGGTCTCCATGGCTCATCCAAACAGTATGTCCGTCGCTTTTTCTGACTGATTTTATTCCTTTAAAAATCCCGTCGCCCTTAGTGATTCTTAAAATAGCCCTACCAAATTCTCTTTTTTCAGATTTGGCTACTTTTCCTCCAAAAAATGTTGTCAGAAACTGAAGTCCATAGCATATCCCAAGAACAGGCACATTAAGTTTAAATATCCCTATGTCGCATTTTGGAGAGTTTTTATCAAAAACGCTTGAAGGACTTCCTGAAAAAATTATTCCTTTAGGATTGAAATCTATTGCTTTTTTAAATGGATAATTAAAGGGGTGAATTTCGCAGTATACCTTCTGTTCTCTTACTCTTCTTGCAATTAACTGTGTATACTGTGAACCAAAATCAAGTATCAGAATTTTTTCTTTATGAATATCATTCTTCATTGAAGTTCAAATATCAAAATCCAAATTTCAAATAAATGCCAAATTCCAAATCCCAAAACTTTAGCTTCTTTGAACTTTAGATTTTATTTAAGCTTTGAACTTTGACATTTGAGCTTTTATTTACTTCCCCATTCCGACACGCTGTGACTGCTGGAATATCTTTCCTTCTGTTTTCATGGCAGGAGCTATGATTAATTCTGTCTGTTGCATTTCTTTTATATTTGATGCACCGCAGTTTCCCATTGAAGTCCTTAACGCTCCAATAAGGTTTTGGGAGCCATCATCAAGTTCAGCAGGTCCGTACAGTATCTGCTTTAATGTTCCTGTTGTTCCAACCCTTATCCTTGTCCCCCTCGGGAGATTAGCATGAGGGGTTGCCATACCCCAGTGAAATCCTCTTCCGGGAGCCTCTTTTGCCTTAGCAAATGCAGACCCAACCATTACAGCATCAGCACCGCATGCAATGGCTTTGCATATATCTCCGCCGGTGTTCATGCCACCGTCAGTTATAATGGGGACATAGCGGGCAGTCCTTTTAAAATACTCATCCCTTGCTGCTGCTGCATCACAGGTTGCAGTTACCTGAGGCACACCGATTCCCAGCACACCCCTTGTTGTGCACGCAGCCCCGGGTCCGATTCCTATAAGAACCGCAGCAATTCCTGTTCCCATCAATTCCAGCGTTGTTTTATATGTTACGCAATTTCCAACTATTACAGGAATGGATAGGTCATTGCAGAGCTTTTCAAAATCCACTGACTCGTATTCCTTTGAAATATGCTTGACTGTGGTTACTGTTGACTGGACAATAAAGATATCAGCGCCAGCATTCTGCGCAATTTTCCCATATTTATAAGCTTTCTGAGGTATTGCTGAAACAATAGCCGGAACACCTGCCTTTTTAATTTCCTTTATCCTTACACTAATAAGCTCTTCCTTGATTGGTTCAAGATAAATACTCTGCACAAGTTTGGTCGCCACATCATTTGCAGCATTTGAAATCCTGTCGTAAATTTCATCAGGATTCTCATAACGGGTTTGTATTCCTTCAAGGTTCATCACAGCAATCCCACCAAGTTTTCCAAATTCTATTGCAAACCTTGTATCAACAACTCCGTCCATAGCCGCTGCGATTATTGGAGTATCATATTTCTTCCCTCTTATTTCCCAGCTTATATCAACCTCGTTAGGATTTATCGTTACCTCTCCAGGAACAAGGGCAATCTCATCAAACCCGTAACAGCGCCTTGCCTTCCGGTTTCTTCCGACCCACATTCCCATATTCATCTACCTCCTATATTATTTTCCTTTGTTTTTTTTCACATCGTCATTCCTGCCTGCCTGCGGTAGGCAGGCGAAAGCAGGAATCCAGTCCTTCGACAAGCTCAGGATGCATGGTGAGCCAGTCGAACCATGAATTCCGCATAAAGTGCCTGCCTGCCGCAGGCAGGCTACACATTTTGCTTTTATTTCTAAAATTTGAGTTTAATTACTATTTCCTATTCCTGATTTCAACTGTTTTGTTACTGCACAACAAATTTAATTTATTTATCTCTAAAGGTGTTAGATGCCTGAGTTCCCCCGGCTTTATGTCTCCTAATTTTATTGGACCAAAACTGATTCTTCTCAGCTTCAATATATTATATCCCACTCTTTCAAAAATTCTTCTTACCTCCCTGTTTTTCCCGCTTTTAAGTATTACTTCAACCCAGCAGTTTTCCTTAGTCTTTTTTGAAAACCTTACTTTTGGTTTTGAAATCCATCCATCTTCAAGCATTATGCCATCATTAATTTTCTTCAACTCCTCTTTCTTGATGACTCCCTGAAGTTTGGCTTCATATATCCTTTCAATGTTATTTTGAGGAAGAGTAAGATACCTGCTCATCTGGCCATCATTTGTAAGCAGAAGCAGACCTTCTGAGTTGTAGTCAAGCCTTCCCACAGTAAATAACCACATTTTTATTTTTTTATTAATCAAATCATAAATTGTTGGCCTGCTTCTATCATCAAAAGAGGTAGTCAGATATCCCTTTGGCTTGTTCAATACCATATATATTCTGTTCTCTTTTATTCTAACAGGCTTTCCGTCTACCTTCAGGTGGTCGGTTTCAGGGTCCATCTTTGTCCCAAGCTCAGTTACAATCTTACTATTAAGAATTATCCGCCCTTCCACCATCATCTTCTCTGACTGTCTCCTCGACGATATCCCCATTTGGGACATCACTTTTTGTATTCTCACTAAGTTTTTCTGTTTCATTTTTAATCTCGCCCAAATCAAATTCTGAAAAGTCTTTTAGAGTAGGTAAGTCTGTTAAATCCTTTAAACCAAAATATTCCAGAAATTCTCTTGTAGTTCCATATAAAATAGGCCTTCCTACCGCATCTTTTTTTCCAAGTATCTTTATCATATTCCTGTCAAGAAGTGTTTTCAGCACCCCAATTATGTTAACCCCTCTTATTTCCTCTATCTCAGGCTTGGTGACTGGCTGCTTATAAGCAATTACAGCCAATGTCTCCAAAGCCTGGGCTGAAAGTTTTGCCTTTTTTCTATGAGTAAAAAGTTTTGTTACATAATCAGAATACTCGCTTCTTGTACACATCTTATAACCATTCGCAACTTCTATTATCTGAATTCCCTTTCCTCCCTTCTCATATTCATCCTGAAGCTGCAAAATGGCAGTTTTTATAGTAGCCACATCTGTTTTGTCCAGAACTTCATTTATCTTGTTAATGGATAAAGGAATATCTGAAACAAAAATAAGCGCTTCTGCAATTGCCTTGATTTTATCAAATGTTATTTCTTCACCCATAATAAAATCCTTCCATCAACGGGGTTAGAAAACCCCGTCTATCGATAAGCGGGACATTCTTGTCCCGCCATTTTTCATGCCCCAATTTTCTTTACCTTATCTTTAATGTGCTCAGTGCTATTAAAGCAAAAATCAACGCCACTATCCAGAACCTTATAACCACCTTCGGCTCTGCAATCCCTCTTTTCTGGAAGGTGTGATGCAAGGGAGCCATGAAAAAGAGTCGCCTTCCTATATAATTTATTGAAATCATCTGAAGAAAAACTGTCAATCCTTCTATGAAAAATATCATCCCTGCAAGCACTATCAGCACCTCCTGTTTAACCATTATAGCTATGACTGCGATTATCCCACCGAGTGTCATAGAGCCCATATCTCCCATAAAAAGCTGTGCAGGGTATGCGTTATACCATAGAAATCCTATTCCTGCCCCTATCACAGCCGCACAAAAAACAGAAAGCTCCCCTGTCCCTTTTATATAGTTGAACTGAAAATACTGTGACAGATTCATATTCCCGAGCACATAAGAGAAGACCCCAAAGACAAGAGTGCTCAGAATAATCGGGCCTATTGCCAGTCCATCGAGACCGTCCACAAAATTTACCGCATTTGAAGTGGCTATCACCACAAAGATAACAAATGGAATATAAAACCAGTTGAGGTCAGTTATCGGGTATTTATAAAACGGAATATTGAGAAGAGTTGCGTTGGTTGTTGTGGGCCAAAACGGCGAATAGTCTGAAATCAGGAGAACACCAAGAATAAAACTAAAAACAAACTGGCAAAAAAGTTTCTTTGGTATTGATAGACCATCCTTGTTTTTATATTTAATTTTCAGAAGGTCATCATAATATCCAACAACTGAAAACCAGAGTGTAGTGGTTATAATTATCTGAATAAACCTGTTTGAAAGATTGCACCATAATACTGCAGGTATCAGTATTGAAAAAACTATAAGGATGCCTCCCATTGTTGGAGTCCCCTCCTTCTTTGATGCATCTATTACAGCCAGTTCCTCTCTGGATGTATCCTTTATGTTCTTTTCCTTAAGCCATCTGATTACAGGTCTGCCAAGAATAATGCTTATCAGAAAGGCAGTAAGCATTGCATAAATAATCCTGAAGGTTAAATAGCGGAACAGTCTGAGAAATGAAAAGACAGAATCATTGGAATAAAAATGTTCGTAAAGGAAATACAGCATATTCTTATTTCTTCACTCTGTTGTTAACCACAATTTCAGAAAAAACCTCTTTTAACGGAAAAACAGGAACAAAGGATTCACAGGTCAAATCAACACCTGATGTAATCTTTCTGAATTCCTCATTATCATTGCCCATCATCAGTGAAAGCGAACGAAGGGCTTTTGCCCTTACCATCCATATATCATCTTTCAATAGATATTTCAGTGCTAAAACTGCATTTTTTGATACACCCACCCTGCCCATGTTCTCAGCGATTGCCTCTCTTACCTCAAAGTTTTTTTCCCTGAAATTTATTCTGGTTTTTTCATTTCCTGAAAGCTCGTTATGAAAATTCTTTCCCAGCAATCTCGTAAGCAATATTGCCTCGATTTCACTCTTCTTCCCGGCAAGCAGGCCAAGGCTCTTAATTGCTTCAGTCCTTATCTCCCAGTAGTTATCGTTTACAGATTCAGACAATGCTTCAATTGCATTTTGTGTGTTCAAACCAATCATTCCAAGGGCTTTTGCAGAATTCCTTCGTATAAAACCTATCTCTTTCCTGTCTGAAAGCATATTGCACAAAGACTGGACTCCATCCTTGCACCGTATTTCTCCAAAAAGTTTCACTCCAATATTTCTTATTTTCCAGTTTTTGTCAAAAATAAAGTCTAAGGCTTTTTTCTTTACTGCTTCATAATCTATTTCTCCGCTTTTCACCATTTCAGAAGCCACTTTTTTTTCTTCAAAAAGCGTCGGTTGGACTTTAAAGGCTTCGCTATTTCTTGCATGGCGTAAAAGCCTCTCCGCATCCAGATATTTTTTCTTTTTAAGAAGTGATTTTTTTGTTCTAAAAAGAGAAAGCATTTTTGTTTAATATCAAACCGTTAAAGTTTTAAATTTAGTCTTTGCATTTTATCTTAAAAAAATATAAAGTCAATGTTATTAAATTTTGCCGGATTGAGACCTGAGAATAAATATTCCTTAACCTGTACATAAAATTTTGTCTAAAGATTAGCCAATCTCTGTTTAAAATTACAGGAGATTTTTTATGTCTGTTGAAATGATAAGAAAAGAGATTGATGAGTTTTTATCCTCTCAGTGGATTGGCGTTTTGTCAATGAAAGATGATGACGGAACTTACGGCATACCAATACCGTATTATTATGATGGCAAGACTATGAATTTTGCGATGCTTATTGGCGGAAAGGCTATTAAAGCAATAATGAGAAATACTGATGTCTGCTATACGGTATTCAGCACCTTCGAAGACCCAGAATCTTCTGAAAAAAGATGCTGGAAGTCTGTAATTGCAAAAGGAAAAATGGAAAGGGTTGCTAAAAAAGAGGAACTGATTTATTTACTTGATTTAATGGAAGAACATTTTAAAAAACTGATAGAAGATACCAAAGGAGACACAGATGAGGCTTTTGCACAGTATAAAAAAGGGTTGCTTTCAAACCCGAATGAATCAAATCTGTTTAAGCTTCATATAAAGGAAATAAGCGGGAGAAAATTCGGCATGTAATATTGGCTTGTCACTGCAAGGAGCAAGACTACTTCGCCTGTCATTGCGAGGGGACACAATCCCCGAAGCAATCTCACAGACTCATGGCAGGTTCCGCAATCTTAGTTAAAGCTGATGGCTGATAGTTAATAGCTTAAAACTGAGATTGCCACGCTCCCAGAGTTTATCCTGAGTTTGTCGAAGGAGTCGCTCGCAATGACAGAAAAAAACTTTTTATAAGATAAAAACAAATATCAAAAAATTCCTCAAAGTTATAAAACAAAGGAGTAATACATGGAGGATTTGAAAAGATTTGTCGGTAAAGTCGCAATTATAACAGGCGCAGGCACAGGAATCGGAAAGGCAACTGCCATAAGGCTTGCAAAAGAAGGCGCAGCCATTGCAGCAGTAGGAAGAAGAGCTGATAAGGTAGAAGAAACAATAAAAGAGATAAAAAGCCTTGATGGAAAAGGCATGGCTATCAGCGGCAACATTGGGGAAAAAGTTGATGTTGAAAATATTGTAAAAAAAACTCTGAATGAGTTTGGAAAAATTGACATACTTGTTAACAATGCCGCAATCGAGGGAAAGTCTTCAAACCTTCTTGAAATGACTGATGAGCAATGGGACGAAATCTATAATATCAATTTACGGGGCGTGTTTTTTATGACCCGGGCAGTGGCAAAAGCCATGGTTGAAAAAAGCATCAAAGGAAAAATAGTCAATATCTCCTCCATAGTATCAAAAACCCCGCCCATTAAATGCTCTGCCTATGCATCTGCAAAAGCAGCTCTGAATACCTTTACAATATGTTCCTCGAATGATCTTGGTGCCCACGGAATAAATGTAAATGCAATATGTCCGGGGCTTATTGAGACTCCCATGCTTGACAGGCTTGACAATCAGATGTCAGCGAGCAGCGGCATTACGGCGCATGACCTCGCTGAAATTATGATTGCATCAGGAAGATTGCCCAAAGGGAGAATAGGACAGCCTGAGGATATTGCCAATGTGGTTTCTTTTCTTGTTTCAGATGATGCAGAATATATGACAGGACAGGTAATCAATGTGTGCGGAGGAGTGGAGACACACTGATTACTGCTTCACCCTGAAGGTCTGACTCGCAGGATGGGAACCGGACCAGCCAGTAACAACCCAATGGTATATCCCGTTATCAGTTGTAAGATTAGCAAGATCTGCAGCTGTTACCCACTTAGCACTGACTCCACTCTTGACAATTTGAGGGTAACCTGAAACATCTTCCGAGAGCGACCATTGCCATGTATTCGCTTCTGTCCAAGGATTCCCACCAATAAAAAATTTGTACGGAGTCTCACAATATGTCCCATTGGTTGTCCATGCAAAAAGATAAGGAAGGGTGATTTCTTCGCAATTTGCCGGAACCATTAAACTTATGGAACAGCCGTAGGCTGTTCCATCAGGCAAAACCGAATCACAGTTTATAGTTGTTGTTGTTGAGGTAGTAGTTGTTGTCGTCGTCGTTGAGGTTGTCGTAGTTGTTGTGACTGATGTCAGCGTAGTTGAAGAATCTGAAGTATCTGTTGTTGTGGTTGTTGAGCTTGATACAGTTGAGGATGTTGTCGTCGTTGTAGTAGTAGTCGTGGTTGTTGTCGAAGGAGTCCCTTCGCATTTTTTGCTTATCCCGCTAAACCGCCATAAAGCACCTTTTTTTAAATTTTTTCATATTTAAAGTCGCACACTCGGAATATGAATCTCCTATAGTTATTGATATATTCACAGGATTTTCTGTTCCTGACAAGTCAATCCCCGAGGCAGTAACAGAAAAAGTTTTTGCCTTTAAATCTAAAATAATTTTAGGAAATCCCATTGCTAAAAGTTCATCTGAAATAATATATTTTTTGCCACTTTTTGAAAAAGAACCGGCTTCAACAGTCAGTGAATAAGAACCAACCTGAATCGTTAAATCATTCGCAGTCAAATCAATAGAACCGATAGCAATTTTCCCGTTTATGATTAATCTATTATTCCCTTTAGTGAAATAAAGTTTAGCACTGGTAATCCTGAATATCGCCGCATCAGATTGAACCGCTAAGGCAAATACATTCAGAAGAAATAATACAACAATAAAACTCTTTAAAAGCTTCATTCTTTCCTCAGAATATACAGTTTTTTAGACATGACTGAAAGTTAAAACTATGGAATTTATGTTATATTTAAACTGACATTAGTCAAGAACAATTTCTAAATTGGGAAAAAGCATTCTGCCTTGATTTTTTGGCTTGTCAAAAAAACAAACAGGTTCTCTTTTTTGTTTTTTCTTTTTTTTCAGCAGGAAAGGTTGTTGTTGATGTGGTTGTGGTTGTAGTAATAGCAACAGAAGTCGTTGTGGTTGTTGTTGGAATCGTATCTATTGTTCTTGTTTCAGATTGTACTTCTGTAACATCATCAAAATCAGAACTGTTATCGCACTTTTCGCTTTTACCATTAAAACTCCAAATCTCGACTTCTTCTGTCTCCTTTTCTTTCATGTTTACAGAAGCGCATTCATAAAAGGAATCTCCAACCATTATTGATATTTCCACAGGATTTCTTGTGCCAGAAATATCAGCCCCGGAAGCATTTATGGAAAAAGTTTTTGCCTTTAAGTCTATAACAATTTTCTTAATCCCTGAATCATCAGGTTCCCCTTCGTAAAGATATCTGTTCCCGCTTTTTGCAAACGAACCTGCATCTATTGTCTCATTGTATGAACCAACTTCAAAAACCACATCATTTGCAGTTAAATCTATGGAGCCAATGTCAATATTTCCTTTAACAGTAAATTTATTTTCATCATCAGAAAAAAACAAACTCGCACTTATGACTTCAAACACATCTGCTTTGACAGAACTTGCTGAAACAAACATCAAAGCAGTTAATATAACAATTAAATATTTTTTATAATGTCTCTTTCTTTCTAAGGTAAACATTTGGCTTTTCCATTTTTTTTATTTTACCAAAAAAAAGTAGATATTGACAAGAGGTAAATATTTGTTTTAGAAAATATATTTATAGATTATAAATTTCATAAGAGGAAATCAATGGCAAAAATATCTGCTCCAAAAGTTACCGGAGGATTAAAAAAGGCAATGGAGGCAAGTGGTGTAAGGCTAAAAGAAAACCTGACTTCTGAAAAAGTGGAACAGGCAATTATTGAATATCTTGATGAAAACAATGTCCTCCATCTTGCAACTGTTTCCAAGGACAGTGAACCAAGAGCAACACCTATTGAGTACAGAAACAAAGGACTGACCATATACCTGTTCTCAGAAGGGGGAATAAAGATAATAAATATAAAAAATAATCCAAAGGTTTCAGTCTCAATTGCATCACCATACAACAGACATAAAGACTACTTTGGTTCAAGAGGTCTGCAAATATGGGGAAAGGCTCATGTATATACAAAAAAAGAGAACCCTGATGTATTCAGGGAATGCCTCAGTGTGATGCAGATTAACGAAAATATGCTTCCTTCTGATTTTTTGTTTAAGGTTATAAAGATTGAACCTGATAGAGGAAAATATATGGATGCGAGAAAAGGGTTCTGGTCAGTTACTTGGGTAAAGTAAATTTTTTTTAGGATGAATGCAGGTCAGGCGAGACGCCCGACCTGCCTGTTTTGATTATCTAATTATTTGCTAGTAGGACAGGCGTCCCGCCTGTCAAAAAAAAGATTTCCAAATGAAAGCTGTCTTTATAAACGAACACGGCAACATTGATAAACTTAAATACGGGGATATAAAAGAACCTGAAATCTCATCAAAAGAAGTACTGATAAAATTAAAATCTGCTTCTTTAAACCATCTTGATATATGGGTCAGGCAGTGGATTCCAGGGATAAAAGTAGAATTTCCGCATATACTCGGGTCCGACGGAGCCGGGATTATAGAACAAGCAGGCTCAGATGTAAAAAACGTGAAGGTTGGCGATAAGGTACTGCTGAATCCCGGAGTAAGCTGCAATGCTTGCGAACAATGCAATTCAGGAGAACACAGCCAGTGCTCTGCTTTTCATCTTTTAGGGGAACACGTTAACGGAACTTATGCAGAATTCGTAAAAGCCCCTTTTGAAAATGTTCATCCGATTCCTGATGGATTCTCCTTTGAAGAAGCTGCTGCCTTCCCTCTTGTATTCCTGACTGCCTGGCGCATGCTGGTAAGCAAAGCAAGAATTTTGGCAGGAGAAACTATTTTGATTCTTGGTATTGGAGGAGGAGTTTCAAGCGCTGCTCTCCAAATAGCAAAGCAGATTGGAGCAAAGGTGATAGTAACATCAGGAGATAATGAGAAAATAAAAAAAGCAAAACAGGCAGGAGCTGAAGAAGGAATCAATTATAACGAGACAGATTTTGTAAAAGAAATACGGAGGATAACCAACAAAAGAGGTGTAGATGTTGTGCTTGACAGCATTGGAGCTGCAACATGGACAAAAAGCCTTTCATGCCTTGCCAAAGGAGGAAGACTCATAACATGCGGAGCAACAACTGGTCCAAATCCGCAGACAGACATTCAAAGGATATTCTGGAACCAGATTTCAATATTCGGCTCTACTATGGGAAACAGGAAAGAGTTCTTGCAGGTTCTTAGTTTATTTAATGTCAACAGAATTAAACCAATAATCGATTCTGTTTTTCCATTAAAAAATTTCAAAGATGCTCAGGCTAAAATGGAAGATAAAAAACAGTTTGGTAAAATTGTAATAAGCATTCCCGAATAAGATTATTCATGATTAAATTCAGATTACACAGATTAGATTTCATAAAATATATTGACTTTAATTCTTAACTTTTGTTATAAAAAAGAAAAAATCTAAAATAAACTACTGTTTTGAAGGGAGAATATTCATGTTTCAAAAAAAAATTGTAATCGCCTTACTCTTTTTCTTTTCTTTTAATTTATTATCAGCTGTTTTTGTAAACGCAAAAACTTACTCAGATTTGACCAAATCTGAAAAAGCTTACTGGATTACAGGAAGCGTTCTCATAACTCCTGTTTATTTACCTTATAAGTGCCTCTATACTGGTATAGGTCTTGTATCAAGTGGCGTTGTATTGATTTGTAGTGTTGGTTTTGCACATGATAAAGCCTTATCAATGGCAAAATCCTCTATTGGAGGAGACTGGTATATCCATCCTGACTACTTGCTTGGAAACAGAAAATTACGTATTTTTGAACCACCAATGGCTCCGGTTGCTTCTTCAATGCCTGCAGCAATACCACCAGTATCAACATCCCAACCAGTTACTGCTCCTTCTATGGCACCAGCTACCACACCAACAGAACCACAGGCACCGGCTCAAGTTTCAGCGCCTGAAGCTCCAGCACCTGCTCCTGAATCATTGCCATCAGAGCCTGCACCTACAAAATAGTAAATTGGAAGCTCCCTGCAGCAATCTGTTAGAAATGCGTTCGCAATGAGTTTCAATATCTGTTTAGCAGATTGATTTACTATTTTGTGGATGGTAAAGCTTGCAGTTACACATGTTTCGTTGTAGGGTAATGTTCTGTAACAACAGATAAAAACAGAACAGAACATAGGAATAAAATATTTTTAAATTTCAAAAAATAATATTGCCGAAGGGGGGATTCGAACCCCCACACCCTTGCGGACACTAGACCCTGAATCTAGCGCGTCTGCCAATTCCGCCACTTCGGCCTGTCGGCTAATTACACAGATTAAATTGTGATTACAGAAATTAGTTTTATATAAAAAAATCTGTGTAATCTTTCTTTAATCTGTGCAATCAATTTCAGATAATATCAAGCTAAAATAAAAATTCAAGCTTTTTTGGTTGACATAGGTTTATAATTTAGTAATCAAATAAATATGTTTTTCTTTAATAGAAAGCATATCTTCAACAGAAGGTTTTTTTTAAAACTTTCAGCCTCAGGAAGTTTAGCTTTTTTACTTAGTAAAATTAATTTTTCATTTGCTAATAGCAAAAAGGAGAAGGAAATGTCATACTTGCCAAAAGATTATAATAGTTTGATTGGGATGTCAGGTTTCAGTGAAACCATTTTAAAAAATCATTTCACCTTGTATCAGGGTTATATCACCAATACCAACAAAGTTCTGGATACCCTTGACCAAATGCTAAAAGAGGGAAAGATAGGAACTCCTGAATATGCAGAGCTGAAGAGGAGACTGGGGTGGGAGTTCAACGGCATGAGGCTCCACGAGCTTTACTTTGAAAACCTTGGCGGAAAAACAGGAATAGATAAAGCAGGAAAACTTGCCAAGAAGATTGCTGAAGACTTCGGGAGCTATGAGACATGGGAAAAGGATTTTAAATCAACCGGCACTATGAGAGGTATTGGATGGGTCGCACTCTATCGGGACAATGCCAATAGCAGACTGATAAATTTCTGGATTAATGAACACGATGTCAGCCATCCGGCAGGCTGTACACCCCTCTTAATAATGGATGTTTTTGAACATGCTTTTATGATTGATTACGGTTTGAAGCGTGCAGACTATATTGAGGCATTTTTTAAGAATATCAACTGGCAGAAGGTAAGTGAAAGAATATTAAAATAACATCAAATAAAAAAGCCGCACCGGGAAAAACCAGAGCGGCTTTTTTTTATAATACAGTTCCTAATTTTTATTTATCATATTCTTTGCCAATAAAAGAATCCATTGAAAGAGGGTTTTTAATCTTTCCAATCGGCGTACATTTTGGGCAACCGCTTATATCCTGTTTCAAGGCGCCAAAAGAATAGTTTCTTGCTCTATCAATTGTATTGTATGGCCCAGACCAATAGTCAGTTGGGGTACCAGCATGAGGTTTGCACTCCGGACAACTCGCTTCATGTATGACAGCTTTCTTTTGTTTGTAATTACAATAGACAAAATATTCAGCCATATTCTACATACCTCCTTAAAAATGTTATTTACTTACTAATTAATTTATAAGATGTTTCTTGTCAAGAGTAATTTAGGGTTTGAGGAATAAAGGAATAAAAATTCCCTTTTTTTTAAAACAGATGGAGATGTGAGCTAATTGTCTATTAACTGTTTAAATTATGAGTTCCTGCCATTTCCGCCAACAGCATTTATTGCCACCATAATAAGCAATAAAACTGATGCCGCTCCAATGGCTATCAAAATCAATTTAAATGATATCATTGAATCTATAACACCCCTTCTTGATTTGTTTAAACTATAACCATCTATATCTTGTATCGTCAAAATATTAACATGCTATATATTGTAAAGTCAAGTAAAAATATAAAACTTTCCAACATTTTATTTATATAAAACTGTCTCTGTTTCTCATTGTTATAAATTTCATTGTAAGATGCAATCTTTAATCAATCAGCGGTAATTAAATCTAATTTTCTAACTTTTTTAAAATTAATTAGAATTTTTTGAATTGACATAAAGGACAAAAGGAATAAATTAATTCTTAAAGGTGTTTTTATGAATGTAAAATCTATCAGGGAATCTGTGATTGCAGGAAGCTGGTATCCTGGTGGAAAAGCAGCACTTGAATCACAGATAGATAAATTTTTGGCAAATGCCAAAAAAGAGGACAATAGTGGTTTAATTTCTCTCATATCACCTCACGCAGGGTATATGTATTCAGGTTCAGTTGCTGCATTTGCCTACAAACAACTTGAAGGAATGAAAATAAATACAGTCATAATAATAGCTCCAAGCCACCATGTTCCAATCAAAGGAGCTTCTGTTTATAACAAAGGTGCTTTTAGAACTCCTTTGGGGCTTGTAGAAATAGATGAAGATTTATCAGATAAATTAATAAAAGAAAATCCATTTTTTTATTTTCACGAAGGCGCACACAGAGATGAACATTCCCTTGAAATCCAGCTTCCGTTCCTCCAGAGAGTATTGGGAAATTTTAAAATGGTACCAATTGTTATGTATGACAGGTCTGTTGAAAACTGCAAATCCTTAGCTTCTTCCATTTCAAAAATTGTTTTCAAAAATAGTTTGCTTGTAGCAAGCACTGACCTTTCACACTATTATTCCAATGAAAAAGCTGTTAAACTTGACAAAGCTGTAATTGATTGCGTGCAATTCCTTGACCCTGAAAAACTTTCGCAGAATTTTGATAACGGAATATGTGAAGCCTGCGGAGCAGGTCCCGTTATTACTACAATGCTGGTATCAAAGTTGCTTGGCGCAAAAAAGTCAAAGATTTTCAAATATGCAACTTCAGGGGATACATCAGGAGATTATTCACGGGTAGTTGGATATTTATCTGCAGGAATATATATTTGAAAGATTATGAATTCTGAAAAATCATATTTAAATGACGAAGAAAAAAGAATAGCTCTGGAAATTGCACGGAAAACAATTGAAGCCTTAGTTAAAAAAGAAAAAATTTCTTCTTTTGAAGATCTCCCGCCTCTATTCATGGAAAAGAGAGGGGCTTTTGTAACCATTCATAAAAAAGGAATGTTGAGGGGTTGCATCGGTTATATCGAAGCAATAAAAACCCTCGGGAAAACAATTTCAGAAATGGCTGTAGCAGCCTCTACACAGGATCCCCGCTTCCCTCCTGTAACAGAGAAAGAACTCAAAGAAATTGATATTGAAATTTCAGTGCTTACACCTCTCAGGAAAATTAAAGACATAAAAGAAATAGAGGTTGGAAGACATGGCATCTTGATAAGAAAGGGATTTTACTCAGGGCTTCTTCTTCCGCAGGTTGCAACAGAGTATGGATGGAACCGCGAAGCATTTCTCGAACACACATCCATCAAAGCCGGTCTTCCTGAAAATGCCTGGAAGGGAGATGTTGAAATTTATATTTTCTCAGCTCAGGTGTTCGGGGAAAAGGAAAAAAGTTGAACCCAGCAAAGTTCAAATGACAAAATCCAAATGTCAAATGAATATCAAAATTCAAATATCAAAAGTTTTAATCATTTGGGCTTTGGATTTCATTTAGATTTTGAGCTTTGGTATTTGACATTAACTTCGCCAACCCGCAACACCTCCTCAACTATCTTCTCTACGGTCATCTTTGATGTATCAATAAAGCAGTCTGCCTTTTCATAATATTTTTCACGATATTCAAGCAATTCTTTTATTTTCTTAAGTGGATTTTCTGTCTGAAGCAATGGTCTTTTTATATCATATCTGACTCTCTTATATATAACTTCAGGCAAGGCTTTAAGGCATATAATTATTCCTTCCTTTTTCAGGTTGTTAATGTTTTCATCCCTGATAACAGCTCCCCCACCAGTTACAATAACACAATTCTTTTTATCTGATATATCCTTTATTACGTCAGCTTCTAAATTCCTGAAGTGAATTTCCCCTTCATCTGAAAATATCTCTGAAATAGATTTTCCTGCCCTCTCTTCAATTATTTTATCAGTATCTATAAACTCCCTTTTTAGAATCTTTGCCAGTCTTCTTCCAACAACTGACTTTCCTGTTCCCATAAATCCCACAAGAACTATATTGTTTTTTTTATTACTCATACCAGTTGCCTTTTCAATATCTAAATTCTAAATCCTAAACTCTAAACAAATTCTAATAACCAAAAAAAGCTATAAGTCATAAGCTGTAAAGCAGAAAAGTATCAAACTATAAAAGTCTAAGAATTAAAGGTTTTAAATTTTAAAAAAGCTTACAACTTAAGGCTTATAGCTTACCCCCCTTATTGCCTTTTGCAAAGCCTTTTTCATCACTTCAACAGGAGCCTTTACACCTGTCCATATTTCAAAGCTTTTTGCACCCTGATGCAGTAACATTCCCAACCCGTTAGAACATCTGCATCCCCTCTTTTTAGCAGCTTTTAAAAGCTTTGTTTCAAAAGGATTATAAATCAAATCATAAACCAATAAAGAATCTCTCATCCATTCAGGCTTTACGAGAAGAGGATCTTCTTTTTTCATGCCAACAGGTGTGGCATTAATGAGGATTTCTGCGTCTTCCAGCAAATCCCTTATCTCACTATCTTTGAAATAATATGGAACAACCTTTGAATCCGGATAGATTCTTTTCGCATCAGAAATAAGCCTGACAACCTTTTCTTCCAATACATCACCAATATAAATCTTGCCAGCTTTTTCCATGAGAGCCTTTAAAACTACAGCCCTTGCTCCGCCTCCGGCACCAAGAACCATTATCTTTTTTCCTTTTAATTCTGTATTTAAATCCTTTTTTAATGATGTAACAAACCCGTAACCATCAGTATTACACCCTATCAGCTTTCCATTAATGACTGAGATTGTATTTACAGCACCGATAATCTGCGCTTCAGTTGAGAGTCCGGAAAGATATGGTATCACAGATTCCTTGTGAGGAATTGTAACATTGATTCCAGCTATTCCGAGAGTAGAAAGGCTTCTTAAAGCAAGCTCAAGCTCCTGTGGAGCTACCTCAAAAGGAAGATAAACATAGTTTAGTTTTTTTGCCTGAAAAGCAGCATTCTGGAATACAGGAGAAAGGGTATGCTTAACAGGATAACCAAAAAGTCCAACAATCCTTGTATTGCCGTCTATTCTCATGATAAATTTAAATATCAAAATTTAAATATCAAATCAAGTTTTCTTTAATTATTTTATAAACTCTTGGAGAAAACAGGAAGGCAACATGTCCCAGATTTTCTATTTTTATATTTTCCGCCCCGTCAAGAAGAGCATTTTCCTGAGGAAAAATCATATTATCAATATCTGACCATATTGAAATAACCAATCTATTTAATTCTTTTCCTTTTTCTTCAAGCCCACAAAGCAACTCGCTTCCCGGACGCATTTCCTTCCCGTTTTTTCCCAATGCAATCTTTGCAAAATCTGTCCCTCTATGAGGACACGCCATAGTTATACAGCGGCTAACCCGTGAATGACCGCCCAATTCTTTTATGTAATACATTGCAACCAGCCCTCCCATGCTGTGAGTAACTATATTAATCCTCTCACAACCTGTAAGTAAGATTATCTCTTCAACTTTTTTCTTAACACTCAGGGCAAGCTCTTTTATAGATGCAAATGTCGGTTTCATTGATATGGAAAATATATTTGGAGTTTTATCCATGAGCAACCTGATTTTAACAGGAAAAAGAGCTCCGCTGTTGTGCAGATATCCGTGAATTAAAAGGACGGGAATCCCTTTGCTGTGGGTTTTTTTCTTTTCTGTTATATTAAAAACCTCAACAGGATAGAGCAGAATAATAGATAAAAAAGAGAAATATTCGAGCAAAATAGCTTTGAATAAAGAAATGCTTTTAGAAAATATTTTTACATCTTTTGAGGTCTTGGTCTTTTTATTTAATGCGAAAAAAAATGCAGATATTGTCCATACAAAACTTAGAAAAAAAAAGAAGACAATTAAAAGGAGTGCTACTGGCATGGGGAATTTGGTTTTTCTCCAAAAGAATCATTAAAAAATGTTCTGCATGCTAAGTATAAAAATCAAATCCTCCCTCTCCCCCCTTTTCTAAAGGGGGGGGTTGGGGGGATTAATAAATCCTTGACCCCTCGAACCCTTGAATCCTTGAACCCTTCATTTGATCAGCTCTAAGCAGAAAAAGGCTTAAACTTTTTTTTCAGCTTCTGCGTTACTTCATCAAGAAGATAATACACCACAGGGACAACAACAAGGGTTAAGACAGTAGAGGCGATTAATCCGCCTATGATTGATATAGCCATTGGCGCACGGAATTCAGAGCCGGGAGCTCTGCTTAAAGCAACAGGAAGCATTCCAAGAATCATCGCTGATGTTGTCATCAGAATCGGTCTTAATCTCGTAGGTCCTGCAGTCAGTATTGCTTCTGTTTTCTCCGCCCCTTTTTCTCTTAAAGTGTTCGTGTAATCAACCAGCAGAATAGCGTTTTTTGTAACCAGCCCCAGCAGCATTATGATTGCAAACATAACTGACATATTAAACCTGAGGCCAGAAAGGAATATAGTCAGCAAAGCGCCGACAATTGCAAGCGGCAAAGAAAGCATTATTGTAAAGGGATGAATAAAGGAATTAAACTGCGAAGCCAGTACCATATATATAAAAATAACAGCCAGAATCAAAGCCATTGCCATGGTGCTGAAAGCCTCTTGCATCCTTTCTGCCTGACCAGTAAAACCCATAGTGTATCCCCTTGGAAGCTTAACATTTTTTATTCTGTCTTTTATATTTCTTATTACATCATTAAGAGGAGCATTTTTAAGCCTTGAACTTATTATCACTTGTCTCTCCCTGTTTTCCCTTCTTATATCCATTGGTCCAAGCTCAGGATTAAATCTTGATACATCCTTTAACATAATCTGCTTTCCCAAGGCTGAACTAAGAGAAATATTTTCTACGATAAAAGGATTATTCCGGTCTTCTTCTTTTAACCTGACTCTGATATCGTATTCATTATCACCATCCCTTAACTTAGATGCAACCTGCCCTGCTATCATAGTCCTGAGTGTTGACGCAATCTGTCCAATGCCAATTCCAACATCAGCAGCTCTGAGCCTGTCAACAAGAACCTGCATCTCAGGTTTTCCTTTTTTAAGAGATGAAGTTACATCAACAGTCCCGGGAACTTTCTTTGCAATTGGCAACACCTCATCTGAAAGCCTGCTTAGCGTATCAATATCTTCTCCTCTTATATAAAGGTTCACTGGAGCCTCATGGGCTGCTTCCATTCCTCTTTGGTTTATAACTATATTTGCTCCCGGAACTTTTTTTAACATATCTCTTGCATCAGAAATTATCTCCGCTATGCTTTTGCCGGTTTTTCTGTTACCCTTTGGTGTTGTCTTTACATTCAACTGTGCCAACGTAACATCTCCATCTGTGCCAATCGTGGTAAAAACTGTTTTAATATCAGGGTGCTTCCTCAAAATCGACTCGACTTTTGAAGCAATCCTGTTAGTCATATTTATTGAACTGCCCGGAGGCGTTTCAATATCAATCATCATCTGCGACCTGTCTTCCATAGAAAAAAATTCTACGCCTATCAGAGATATAAGGCTCATGCTTAAAATAAAAACCACAACAGCGCCTATTACAACAAATTTTTTATGGCTTAAAGCCCACTGAAGAATAACTCTGTAATTTGCATCAATGCTTTTATAAAACTCCTCAAGCCTGTCAGAAAATTTTGTAAACCAATTCTCTCTTCTCTCCTCATGCCTTATGGGCCTCATAAAATATGCTGAAAGCATAGGGTCAAGGGTAAAGGAAACAAAAAGGGAAACCATAACAGCAAAAGCAGCTGTAAGACCGAATGATTTAAACCACATCCCTATCATTCCTGACATAAAAGCTATTGGAACAAAAACTGCAATTATGGTAAAAGTGGTTGCCATAACCGCAAGTCCAATCTCTTTTGTCCCAACTGAAGCCGCTTTTTTAGGCTCCATTCCCTCTTCCATATGTCTGAAAATATTTTCCCGCACAACTATGGAGTCATCTATAAGAACACCCACTATCAGGGAGAGTGCCATAAGGGTCATAATGTTGAGGGTAAAACCCATTATGTACATAAAGAAAAATGTAGAAATCAATGAGGTTGGGAGGGCAAGCGCGCAGATAACAGTGCTGCGCCAGTCTCTCATAAAAAGAAAGACTATCAGCACTGCCATTATCACTCCCAAAACTATCGCCTCTCTGACATTTGCAATATCCGTTTTTACATCAATAGACAGGTCATCTATTGAAGCAATTTTCATATCCTGTGGAAAGCTCTTCTTCAAGCCATCAAGGACTTTCTTAACCTTGTCTGCCACTGCCACAGTGTTTGCCCCGCTCTGTTTCTTTACTGAAAAACTGACAGAATTAACTCCGTTAATTTTTGAAATTGTTCTTACATCTTTAAACCCATCTTTAACTTCAGCAATATCTTTAATATAAACAGGCACGCTATTGTTAACCATTACAACCAGATTTTTTATCTGTTCTATACTGTTGAACTCCCCCTTTGTTCTTACCATCATCTCTTGCCTGTCCTGATCAATACGGCCTGCAGGGATATTCATGTTTTCATCTCTGATTATGTTGAACATCTTTGCAACAGAAATATTGTATGATATCATTTTCCCCATATCCATGTTCACATGTATTTCCCGCTCCAGCCCTCCCACAACACCGACCTCTGCCACACCATCTATCTGCTCCAAAGCCGGCTTGATATCATTCTCTGCAATCCTCCTGATTTCGTCTGCAGGCATATCTGCTGAAATACCATACCAGAGAATCGGTCTTGCCGAAGGATCAAACCTCTGGATTATTGGCTCATCAATATCTTTGGGAAGATTATTTCTTATGGTCGAAACCTTTTCCTTGACCTCTATGGCAGCAAGCCTTATTGGAACCTCAAACTGAAATTCAAGGTTAACAACAGACCTTCCTTCTGTGGAACTTGAAGTTATTTTTTTCAATCCGTTAACAGAACTGATACCCTCTTCAATGGGCTTTGTAACCAGTGTCTCTATTTCCTCAGGACCCGCGCCCGGATAAACTGTCATAATATTGATAAAGGGAGGATTGACTTCAGGAGTAAGCTCAACTCCGATATACAAAAGCGAAATTGCCCCGAGCACCATAAGGGCGCATATCACCATGGTTGCAAAAACAGGACGGTCAATGGAAAGGTCAGATATATACACTAAATCTTCTCCTTTGTAACCTTCTCACCATCATCAATTTCATTGATACCGCTTACCACCACTTCTTCCCCTTCTTTCAATCCTTTAATAATCTGAATATTTTTATCATCACGCAAGCCTGTTTCAATCCTTCTTAAGTGGGCGGTACCTCCATTTATTACAAAGGCTAAATTCTTTCCCTCTTTTAATAAAATCGCATTTTTGGGAACAAGCAGAGCATCCGAAACCCTGTTCCCAGAAATAATAATGTTTGCAAAAAAACCGGATTTGAGCCTGTGGTCCTTATTTTGAATTTCTATTTCAACAGCAGATGTTCTTGTAACTGTATCAAGGCTTGGTGTTATTTTTGATACTTTCCCTCTGAATATCATTTCAGGAAATGCTGCGACAATTATCTGAGATTCCAATCCCTCTTTAATTTTCTGGAGGTCTATCTCTGCAACATTTGTAAGGGCATTAACCACATCTATATTCTCTATTTTAAAAATCGCATTGTTAATTGATGAAGATGAATTTGTAACAGTTGCTCCTTCATCATAGTTCCTGAGTGTTATTATCCCGCTTATTGGCGCTGTTATGTGGGAATCAGAAAGTTTATCTTTTGCAAGATTTAAAGAAGCCGTCTGCAAATTATCAGCCTGAGCCACAGCCAGTTTCAACTGCGCCTGAGTGTTTTCAAACTTATTTTTAGCCGTGTCAAACTGCTGTCTTGATATTGTTCCTTCATTGAAAAGATTTTTCATCCGTTCCAAATCTTCTCTGGCAGTTTCGTAGTTAACCCTTGCCTGCTCAAATGAAGCCTTTGCAACAGAAAGGGATGCCTCAGCCTGTTCAACTTGCAGAGAGAGGTCTTTATGTTCAACTACAGCAAGCACCTCACCTTTTCTAACTCTGTCCCCAATATCTTTATTAACTTTTTCAAGTTTCCCTGAAAATTTAGAATAGACTGCGACTTCAGCTCTCGGATAAATTGTTCCTGTAAGTAAAAGCCTGTCTTCAATCTGTCCCCTGAAAACCTTAGAAACCTCTACAGGCATCTCAATTTTAGAGCCTGTTTCAAGAGCCTTTTTTGCTCTCATATTAGAAAATATCCTGTAAAAAACTATGAGGCAGAAAAGAATTGACATTACAATTATTATTGTTCTGAATTTACTTTTTTCTGGCATATACTGTTACCCTTAAAAATATTTTTTTTATTTACTGTCTTGTCTTTCTAAAATGTATTGTCCGGGAACTAATTAAAAATTCTAAATATCTTTTTTTGAATTCTGATTCAGGTGTTCAGTCAGCCTCTCTATAGTCCCTATCAAAAGTTCCTGATCTTCCCTGTTCAAAATCTCCAGAACAGCAACTATTCTATCCTGTCTTTTCCTGTTCAATTCTTCAATAATCTCATCCCCTTTTGGGGTCAATTTTACGCGAACCAACCTCCTGTCATCAATACCTCTTTGCCTCTCTACAAAACCATCCCTTACCATTCTGTCTATAATTCCGGTAAGTGTGCTTAAAGAAACATCCAGATGCTCTTTCATCTCTCCCATTGTGCAGTTATTGTTTCTGGCAAGATAGTTAAGGGCAAAATATTGAGGCTCTGTGATATTGATATTGGAAAAACTCGAGGGTTTCCTTAAACGGACAATCTTGAAAAATTCTCCAAAAACCTTTTCAAATCTTTTTGCTTTTTTAACAAGCTCTGCTTTTTCCTTATCTTGCATAAAAATACTTCCTGTAAAGAATAGTTCGTAACATAAAATTTATACATTAAAAACATTTTGTCAAGCAAAACAATATTGTTTTTGTATAAAAATTTGGTTAAAAAAGTGTAAAGTTATTATAATGCAGTAGATTAATTGATTAGCTTTATCTTATTGATATATTTATAAATTAACTTTTAAAAAAAAGATTTATTATGTAGAATGATATTGCTGAAATTAAAGCAGACATTGGAATAGTTAAAATCCATGCAATAACTATTTCTCTTGCTACACCCCACCTTACTGCAGAAATTCTTGTAGTTGATCCCACCCCCATGATCGCACCTGTAATGGTGTGTGTTGTGCTTACAGGAATGCCGAAAATTGCTGTGCCAATAAGGGTTGTTGCACCTGCAAGTTCAGCACAAAAACCTCCAACTGGTTTCAGTTTTGTTATCTTGTGTCCCATTGTCTTCACTATTCTCCATCCCCCAGCTAAAGTCCCGAGTGCTATTGCTATATGGCAGGTTATTATCACCCAGAAAGGGACATAAAATTCCTTCCCAAGATACCCCGTAGTAAATAGAAGTATTGTTATAATCCCCATTGTCTTCTGTGCATCATTTGTTCCATGTCCCAAACTATATAAAGCGGCTGAAAAAAGCTGAAGCCTTCTAAACCAGTGGTCAACCCTTGCTGGCATAGAATCTTTACAAAGCCATGAAACCACAATCATATTAAAAAAACCAAGAAGTAGTCCCATTAGCGGGGAGATAAAGATAAAGAGAGTAATTTTATAAAGACCTGAAGGAATTAAACTGCCTACACCTGCACCTGCAATTGCAGCTCCTGTAAACCCTCCTATTAAGGCATGAGAAGAGCTTGAAGGTATGCCATAATACCATGTTATCAAATTCCAAGCTATTGCTCCTATAAGAGATGACAATATTACATATTCATTTACTGCTTCAGGTGTTATTACTCCTTTCCCTATGGTTTTTGCTACATTTACTCCAAAACCGAATGCAGCAACAAAATTAAAAAAGGCAGCCCATATGACTGCTAATTTTGGAGAAAGTACTCTTGTTGAAACCACAGTAGCAATTGAATTTGCAGAATCATGAAAACCATTTATGAAATCAAATGCGAGCGCTACAACTATTATTAGGATAACAAGGAAAAGAATCATTATTTAAAATATCCTGAAAGAAATGGATTAAAAAGGCTGGTTAATTTAAAAATATATTTCAGAAAATTTTCGCTATCAGGCATTCTTCAGGACTGCCCCTTCAATTACATTCGCAACATCTTCACATCTGTCAATTGCTGTTTCAAGATTCTCATATATCTCTTTCCACTTTATCACATCTATAGGGCTTGTACCATCGTCAAATAGTTTTGCCACTGCATCTCTGAGAATCACATCACCCTTGTTTTCAAGTGTATTTATTTCAATACAGTATTTTAATATTGCTTCAGGCTTTTTAATATTGCGAAGCTCTCTTATTGCCTTATCCATTTCTTCAACTGATTTGAGCAATACATCCATTAAAGCACGAGCTTCATTGGTTGGAAATTTGACCTTGTAGAGAATCATTCTCGAAGAAACTGCATCTATAAAATCCAGAACATCATCCATCTTGCATATAAGGGAGTATATGTCTTCCCTGTCAAGAGGGGTAATAAATGTATTATTAAGTTTTGTTACTGTATCGTGAGTAATTTTGTCTCCCTCATGCTCAACCTCTTTTATCCTCTTGCTCTTTTCAATGATGTCAGTGTAGTCTGTTATCAGATCACTTAAAAGCCTTGCTCCTTCAAGCACATTTTCGGAGCCTTTTGCAAACATATCGAAAAATTTTTCTTCTTTTGGGAAGAATCTCAATTTTTAAAACCCTTATCTTGGAAAGGATAATTTGTTGATGCTATGAAACAGTTTTTCATGGAACAGAATTATTGTTTTTTACCTTCTGTTACAACTCCTATTGTCTCTACTCCTGAACCGCGGCATATATCCATTACTTCCACAACATTTCCGTAAACGAGTGTTCCATGTGCCTTAATAAATATTGTCTTATCTTTTTTTTCGGCAAAGATTTCTTTTACTTTTTCAGCCAGCTGGTATCTGGCTACTGGCTCCGTGTTTATATCAATTGATGAGTCCTGTCTGACTGTGAGAACAACTGGTTTGTTTTCATCTGATGGTGGCGGCGGAGCAGAAACAGTTTTTTCAGGTATATTAACATCAATCCCTTTTTGTGTAAGTGGTACAATAACCATAAATATTACAAGCAAAACCAGAACTACATCAATTAAAGGAACAATGTTTATTTCTGATTTCAGGCCCTTTTTCCCGCTTACATCCATTCCCATTTTAAAGATTCCTCCTTTTTATTATCCTTCTATTGAATCACTGCTTTTTTCTCTGTCAACAACCCTATTGATTCTACTCCAGATTCTCTGCATATATCCATTACATCCATCACTGTCTGATATGATAAAGTTGTATCTGCTTTCAGATACATTCCCTTATCAACTCTTGATCCAAAAATCTCTTTTACTTTGTTTCCTAAATTTGATTTTGGAACCTGATCTGATTCAAGATAAAGGGTTCCATCTTTTTTTATTACAAGAGTTATCTTGACTTCTGGTTTTTTTGCCGAATAAGCTGCCTCTGGAAGTTTTACATCCACTCCCTTTTGAAGCAGCGGAGTCACAACCATAAAAATGACCAGAAGTACAAGGCAAACGTCTACAAGAGGAACAACGTTTATGTCAGATTTGACTGATCTATCCCCTCCAACATCCATTCCCATTACTTGCTTACCTCCTTGATTAAATAATCAATAAGCTCGGATGAAGAGTTGTCTATTTCAACAACAAAATTCTCTGTCTTTGTTATAAAATAGTTGAAAAACACAACTGCCGGAATAGCAACGCCTATTCCTAATGCTGTGGTTATTAAAGCTTCTGCAATTCCTGCAGAAACGGTAGCAAGTCCGCCAGATCCACTCATAGCCATGCTCTGGAATGCATTTATAATTCCAAATATGGTTCCAAAAAGCCCAACGAATGGAGAAATACTGCCAATAGTTGCTAATGCTCCTGTGCCTTTCTTAAATCTTGCCACTTCAACTGCCGTCTCTCTCTGAACAGCTCTTGAAGCAGCTTCGATTCTCTCTTCGGTCATAAGTAATTTCTCAATTGAACCGCTGTTTTTGCCCAGGTTGGAACCCTTCATTTCCTGAAGTCCTGCTGCGATGACTCTTGCAACATGGCTGTTTTTTGAGTTTTTTGCAATCTCCAATATCTCTGCAAGCTTTCCATCTTTAAACAAAGGACTTGAAGATTCAACAAATTGTTTTGATTGTTTTTTGGCTTGATAAAAAGCCCATAACCTCTCAATAACAGTAGTAAGGGCATAGATTGACATAAGCACAAGAATGAGAACCACTCCCTTTGCGAGAAGTCCCATAGAATGCCACATTTCTATTAAAGTAAATTGCATACTTTAAACCTCCTTAATTAAAGCTTGAAAAATTTTAAATTTACTGTAAAATAAATTTTACAGGAACATTATAATAAACTCTTACCGGTTTCCTACCAGATAAAGCTGGAGAAAATTTCCACTGCATAACTGCTCTTACCGCCTCGTCTTCAAACCCCACTCCCTTTGCTTTTGGCGGTATTACTGTCAGGACTTTTGCTTCCTGAACCTTACCCTCAGCACCTATAATCAGCCTGAGAAGAACTGTTCCCTCAACTCCGGCTTTTCTGGCTAATTCTGGATATGTAGGGTTAACCTGACTTATTAATGCTGGTGGTGTCATATTTGCAGTAACCATCACAGGAGGTGGAAGTACACTTTCAGCAGAAACGCTTTTTGCAACTTCTTTTAGGAAATCACTTCCGCTTCCTCCGGTTGAGCCCCCGATAACACCTCCTATTACACCAAATTCTCCGCCTTCTCCCTTTGATGTTCCTCTTACATCAGGGGCAGTAAGGGTTTCAGTTGGAGCAACAATCTTTGAGATATCTGGTTTTGGGGCTATTGGTTTTGGTGCTGCTGCTGCCGGCGGTGGCGGTGGCGGTGGCGGCGGCGGTGGCGCAAAAAGTTTTACATTAATCTTTTCAGTTATCATCTGGGGAAATAATATAGGAATAAGTATAATGATACCTATTACAATTCCATGAATGATTATGGAAATTGGTGCTAAATACCATTTTTTATCTCCTACTTTCGCTTGCCCAGATTCTAATAGGGTATCAAACACTAATTTGACCTCCTTTCATTACACTCCTTTCATTATACTCAATGGTATTTTTATAACATTTTTTTTCTTCTTAAAGAGAAAAAATTATCAACTGCTTTTTGATCCGTTTTATTTTAAAGTATGCTCTTGAATACCTGAATTATTCTAAAATTTCATTAGCTTCAATAGTGAAATTTGCTTGTATACTTTTTATATTCTTTGTCAACAAAAAAATTAAGTTTTTTTATTGTAAAAAAGATGTATTAAATAAATATTTTTTCTGTTGTATTATTTTCATTATTTCCTTTCTGTTTTTACCAGACTATTTCTCAGTCATATTTTTCTTCAATCTAAAGCCATGTTTCAAAACATTTAAAGAAAATATCGATATTTTCTCATTCACCTCAAAGTCAATGCCAGAAGTCTCCGTTTTTGGTGTAATGGCTACAATATGTGGATCTGCAAAAGTCGGGTATATTCCGCAAGCCTCTCCATCATCACATATAAAACCATCATCATCTCTGTCTGTTCCGGCTATTACAAAATATTTTCCTTCTTCAACTTCTGAAATTGTGTACTCAAAGGTTTGACTCAAATCAGTCTGCGTTTCATTCAAAGTTTTAAAAGTTTTTTTATCCACTACCAGTATGTAAACTGTCCCTATGTCTCTATGAGAAAATTTTCCAACTTGCATGCTTATATTTAAACTACTGTTCCCTCCATTTGAAGCTACTGTTACCGTTCCTGAATAATAACCATCTGTCAACTCACTCCGAATAACATCGACAGTAACTATAAGCTCACTATTTTCTGTTACACTCCCGGCAGATGGATTAGCTGTTAGCCAAGGCATATCTCCAGCTATACTATCAATAATCAGAGTGCCTCCTCCAGAGTTTTTTATCGAAAATGTTAACTGAGTTTTATTATCTCCAAAAATCAAGCTGCTTGTTGAAGTTGTCAAAACAGGCAAAAAAGGATTCCTTATTATATTAATCGCCTTTTCTACCGCCCTTTGAGCATCTATGAGTCCATAACCGTATATATCATCTTTTCCAGGATCACCTATGTCCACAGCTGTAGATATCAAAATATCTTTTATCTCCCCCGGAGTTAATAATGGAAACCCATTATCAAGACGTACAGACTGAATGAGTGCCACTACTCCTGCTACATGAGGAGAGGCCATTGAGGTTCCCTGATAAAACCCGTAAAATAAATTTTTTTTATCATCTGCAAGAGTACTCAGAACGCCGTCAACATAACCATCATTATTAATGTCATTTAAAGTATTCCCTCCAGGGGCTACAACTACAATTGATGAACCAAAATTTGAATATGATGCTTTTTTTAAACTGAGGTTAATTGCACCAACGGAAATAACTCCTTCAAACGAAGCAGGATAACTCGGTTTATTAGTATTCTCATTCCCTGCTGCTGCAACAACAACAACACCCTCATTAATCACCTCCATTATCTTTTCCTTAAAATTTTGGCTATAACCAGCGCCACCAAGACTCATGTTTATTACATCAGCTTTTTTAAACGGAACAGTTCCAGAATCATTTGGCAACCCTGCAGCATAAAGGCATGCATGGATAACATCATAGTCGGTTCCACCTCCGGCTCCGAGAACCCTCAGAGGCATTATCTTTCCGCTCCATGTTACTCCTGAAACTCCAATCTCATTATCAGTAGCAGCTCCAATTGTTCCAGCGACATGGGTTCCATGAAAAGAACTCCTTTTTTTATTCGGGTCATCTCCGGGATCTTTCGGGTTGTCATCTATACCGTTTCCGTCAAGAGCTGTTTTTGGACTGCTGATAAAATCATATCCCTGAATAATTCTGCCGGCAAGGTCAGGATGTTCAGAGACAATTCCGGTATCAATAACGGCTGCAATTACGTTATCATTTCCTCTTGTAAGTTCCCATGCCTGTGGAAGGTTGATAATTGAATAATGCCATTGCAGGTTATAATATTTATCATCAGGGGTTAAATATGCTTTCCTGATGTAATTAAGGTCAGCAATTTCAACTTCAGGAAGGCTTCTTAGTTTTTCGAGCATCTGGGCTGTTAAGACCTTAAAATCCTCATCATAATTTTTTATTAACTGATTGTTAATCCTGTAAGCCTTTCTCCTGTTTTGCAGTATTTCATCTGCATTCTTAAGCTCTAAAAGCGTTAATCCGCTTGTTATGGGTCTTGCTATTTTAAAATTTTCAAGCTGAGATGATTTTTTACTTCTGCCTTCAAAATATTTTTTTTTAAACTTTACAATGAACTCCCCCGGGACAAATTCCTCTTTTGATAAATTCAATACATCTGTTGAAATTTCACTTGTAAGCCTTGGTCTGTCTAAAGTTAGAATGTATGAACCTGTGCCATTATAGGCTTTGACGCCAACAAATATCGGTTCAGGGAGAAATGAATAATATTTCAACGACTCTGCAATACCATTATCTTTTTTCTCTGAACTTGCAATCGCCCGTCCGCTGTCATCTATAAGAAAAAGGTCAAAGTCTGCATCCTGACTATTAGACTCAAGAGTTATTTCAATTTCATTATCAGTTAAGATATAAAAAATATCCTGTATGATTTCTTGCGAATTATCTAGAGTATATCCACTATCAGAACTTGATGCATCTCCAAATACAACTACAGGAAGTGTATTTAACTGCTGCGATATTTCAAGAGAGTTATTTGGCTCTTTTTCATTTAACGTAATGTAAGGCTGTATTGTGAGTTTGCCTGAAAGGCTCCCGGGAGGTTTTTCTACTATAAAACCTCTTCGGCTTATTGATATTCCTGCTGGTGTTATTACCTTAATCCTGCCGTTCTGAGCATTTTCCGGAACAGTTACTTTAATCTCGTTTCTTTTTGCAGCAACTATCTCAGATTCTACATCACCAAATTTAACCTTTAAAAACCCTTCATCAAGTATATTAGAAATATCTTTTCTGTTATTATTCTCAGCAGCACCTTTATCAATAAAATTAAACCCTGTTATTACAATCTGTTCACCTGTTTTTGCTTTGTGAGGAGAAATTTTTTTGATCCTCGGTCTTCCTATAATCCTGAATATCTCTGTAGATAAAGCAATGCCTCTTGGAGTCCTAACCTTAATCCTTTCTGATTTTGCTCCGTGAGGAACTCTTATCAATATTTTATTTTCATCTCCTTCTACCACCTCAGCTTTTTTTTTACCCAGAAAGACAACATTTTTGTTTGGAAACTTACTAAAATTACTTCCATTGATTAAAACCTTTGTTCCATTGTACCCCTTATTGGCAGCAAATCCTCTGGAAGGCTTTATGGACAGAATTCGTGGTTTTCCAAAATCAAGATTCAAAAAAACTTCAGGAAAAACATTTGAAGAAACAAAAAATAGATTATATGCAATTACGGAAAATATTGATATTTTTTTCACCCCGCCTAAATATCTCTCTTCATATTTTCTGTAAATTTCTGATAGAATATCAGAAATGGTTGAAAACATATTATTTTTGATTTTTAAAAATATTTAAAACTTTTCAATATTTATTATTTGGATTTAATTTTAGTATATCAATAAATATAATTTATCAAATAATTTAATTTAGTTAATTTATTTGTTGATTTTTTATTATCTTAATTAATAAAAATATTTTCCGAATAAGAAACTCAAAGAAAGACAGGAGATAGATAAAAAATGTTGGTTGTAAATACAAAGCTTAAACAACTCATAAAAGAGTCTGGCAAAACCCAGGGACTATTGGCAAAAGAAGTCGGAATACCTGAAGCAAGGCTATCAAGAATAATCCATGGATATATAACACCAAGAAAATCTGAAGAAAAAACAATAGCAAGAATTTTGGGGATATTGACAATTGATGTTTTCCCCCCACAACTGTAATTCAATTTCAGGAAGGATATTTAAAAAATGGATAAGAGAACAAAGGTATTTTTCACAGTAGCTTTTTCATCTACTGCCATTATTATGCTCTTACTTCTCCTTGATTTTTTACGCGCATTTCGTGGTTTTTTCTAAAAAAAACGCAGAACTTCTTATTTAATTAAAATGTAATTAAGGAAAAGACCGGATAACGTTTTAATTTATCTCTGCCGTTTAAAAAACTAAGTTCAATTAAAAATGCCAACTCTACTATTTCTCCTTCAAGCTGCTCTACAAGCTTGGAAACAGCATTAATTGTTCCCCCTGTAGCAAGAAGGTCATCAACTATAAGAACTTTTTCTCCTTTTTTTATAGCATCCTGATGTATATTTAAGCTATCAGTGCCATATTCCAGTTCATAATCTATTCGATTAGTGTGAAATGGAAGTTTTCCTGGTTTCCTTACAGGGATAACTCCTGCACTGAGTTTATATGCAAGAGGTGCTCCGAACAGAAATCCCCTGGCTTCTACACTTACAACTTTATCTATCTTTTTATTTTTATACCTTTCAGCTAAGGTGTTTATAGCTCTCTGGTAGCCTGCGCCATTCCCAATTAAAGGTGTTATATCCTTGAAAACTATTCCTTTTTTAGGAAAATCAGGAATATCACGGATAAATTCTTTAAGCTCTTTCATCAAACTCCCTTTCAGAATATTTTAAGCATTTATTCTCAAGCATTGAGGGCACACAATTGTGAATAAATAGGATACGGAAATGTTGCATCATCGCCTCCAAAACACCCTGAACCTTTGGTCACTATCCCTGCAACCAGTCGATTTTCATCAAGTCCCATCTCAATACCAAGTAATTCATATTGTGTCATAGCCTTATTACTTTTCTAAGAAACAAATTTATAGTTTTTAAAATCTGCCCTTTGAATTTGAATCCTAATACCTTAAATCTAATGATTGTCAATAGTTTTTTGAAGCCACATTTTTAAAAAAAATATTGACTTTCCACCAAGGCATAAGGAATTATTCCTGAATATAAAGATGAAATTTACAGGGCGGTAATCAATTGAACCAAAATAACAAAGAAGTAAAAGAGGTTTTATCTCCTCAGGAAGAAAGGTTTGAGAAAATAAGAAGGACTGCTGGCTTCTTCCTGTCTCCGGTTACATTTGTTGTAATACTGCTTATCCCCTTTCAAAACCTATCAACTCGCTCTCATAATCTTTTGGCTATAATCTCTATGGTTATTATCCTTTGGGTTTCTGAAGCAATTCCAATTCCAGTAACTGCTCTGCTTGGACCTACTCTTTGTGTTATTTTAAAAGTTGATAATGTAAATAATATCTTTTCATCCTTTGCTCACCCCGTAATATTTTTGATGATTGGCAGCTTCATAATCGCAAATTCTATGTTCATTCATGAACTTGACAAGAGATTTGCTTATAAGATTCTTTCTTCACAATTCATAGGAAACAGCAGTACCAGAATTTTATTTGCCTTTGGCTTTATAACCTATCTTCTTTCTATGTGGTTAAGCAATACTGCTACCACTGCCATGATGTTTCCAATTGGTATAAGTATTTTAAAAACCCTAACATCAGAAAGTGGTGATAGCTTCAAGAGATATAAATATAGTACAGGCTTGATGCTTACCATTGCATTTGCCTCTTCTATCGGAGGGATAGCAACTCCAGTTGGAACACCTCCAAATTTAATCGCTATTGGAATGATTGAAAAATATACAAACATAAAGATATCTTTCTTTAGCTGGATGTCTTTTGGAATTCCAATCTCAATTTTCCTGTTTCTTTTTCTCTACCTCTATATTTCAAGGTCCTGCCCTCTGAAAAAACAGTTGAGTACAGAACAGTCCCGCTTTTTCAGAAAACAGCATTCAAATCTCGGCAAACTAAATTCAGGTCAAAAAAACGTCATTTTAGCTTTTGGAGTAACTGTAGCACTTTGGGTTTTGCCGGGTCTTCTTGGATTATTTTTAGGAACAGAAAATGATACATACAAATTCTTCTCAGACATTTTTCCCGAGTCTATTGCAGCGCTCATAGGAGCAAGCCTCCTTTTTATCCTCCCTGTCAACCGGAAAAAGCGGGAGTTTACATTGAAATGGAATCAGGCTGCAGATATAGACTGGGGAACAATACTTTTGTTTGGAGGAGGGCTGGCGCTTGGTGAGTTAATGTTTAAAACAGGGTTAGCAAAATCAATTGGAACTTTTTTAATTGAATTAACCCATGTAAAAACTCTTTTGATGACGACTCTTCTGTTTACGGTTTTAGCAGTTATTATAAGTGAAACCACATCCAATACTGCGTCAGCCAATATGGTAATTCCAATCGCTATTGCAGTTGCCAAGACGCTAAACATTAATCCCATTCTCCCTGCACTGGGTGCCTGCTTTGGTTCAAGCTTAGGTTTTATGCTTCCTGTTGCAACCCCTCCCAATGCCATTGTTTATGGTTCTGGTTGCATTCCCATTACAAAAATGATAAAATATGGTTTTATTGTTGACTTAATAGGTATTGTGATTGTGGTAATTACAGTAACTTACCTGTGTCCTTTACTGATATAGCAAGGAGAAAAATCTATGTTAACTGCAGAAAAACTGAAAAAATCTATTGCTGACTTAAAAAAGGAAATAAAAGAAAAAGCCTCAGATTCAGAAAACCAAAAATCTGACAAAGAGTTAAGAACAATCAGGAAAAAGCTTAAAAGAGCTCAGAGAAAACTAAGAATTTTATATCCGCCTTCTTCTACGGTAAAAGCTGAAGAACCGGAGCAAAAGGCGAAAACAGTTTAAGCAGACATAAACAAAATGTACTTTAAAAAACCTGGCATTGAGAACACAACAAAAACCCTTGAAATTGCAATAAACGAAGCTAAATCCCGCGGAATAAAACACCTTATAGTTGCTTCAACCTTTGGCAACACAACCCCCGAAGCCTTAAAACTTACAAATGCAAATTTTGTGCCAAAAGGAATCTATCTGTTTTTAAATTACATTTTATTTCTTTTCTGATACGCTGCAGTTATCCATTTTTTTATGAGCTTCACAATAAATATATTTCTTAAATGCACCATCCTTTTGCTTGACTTCAAAACTTTTCAAAGCAATCTCATTTTCTTTTTCTTTGTTTCCTGTTATTTTTACTTCTTCTGTCTGACAACCTATTTCATACGGTTTTTTCTCAATTATATTCAATACTTTACCTGAAGAATCTTTGAGTGTATGTTTATGTCCTTTTTCCATGCTTGAACATAAAAGCTTTCCTGCTACTGATATATCTCCTTCACCTCTTGCAAAATCAGGAACAAGATATGCAAAGAATGAAACTAATAGTATGGCTGTTAATCTCAGCACTAACCTCTTCATTGGTTACCACCTCCCTCCTTTTTTATTTATCCAAATCTTTTTCTGCAGCTTTTATGATGTCGTCTGCTGTTTCTCCATCCCTAGGGTATGAAGCAACACCTATTCTTACATTTCCCCAACCTTTTTCTTCTGCAACCTTTAGAAGTCTTTCTTTTATATTTTCAGGGTTATCATCTGCTACAATTTGAGAAAGAATAACCTTGTATCTCCTGAAGTTCATTTTTATAACCTGGTCATGTCCTCTTAACTTGCTCTGAATTGTCTCAACATCAATAGTTCTACCAGGAAGAAAATAGTGGACACCTCTTGGAACTCCACTCTTCACCTCAAGAATAAGCAGCCCTGTTTTTTGTTTATATCTCCCAGCCTTGTTTATTTCAGTTGAAAGGTTTTTCTTCATCACTTTTTCAGGAGACATATAAAGTCCCTGCTGGTTTCTAAATATAAAAGAGATTGCAACAAAAACAATTATAATTGCCGCAATTCCTGGAATTAAAATAAAATAAAAAGGAAGATTGTTGATTGTTCCCTGGCTGCAACCGCACAGAAGAAAGAGAAATGAAACGATTCCACAAAAAATTCTTTTCATAAATTTCCTCCAAGGTTAATTTGTTGCTTTGCCTCCTGAGATGCCATTTCTTGAAAATTTATTCAGTTTGACTATTATCGAGTTCTGCACTTCTTTAGCTGCCCAGACATCAGAACACCTGTTGAAAAGAAAAGAAAAAGCTACAGGTTCATTATCTGCCGTAACAAGATAACCTGAAAGGCATGTGACCCCATTGAGAGTACCGGTCTTGGCTCTTGTTCTTCTTTCTGTAAAAAATCCTGGCAACCTCTTCTTTAATGAACCGTCTATTCCGAATATCGGCAGTGACGAAATATACTCTGGCCAGAGCTCAAAATCGTTATACATATACTCTAAAATTTTTATCATCTGAGAGGGTGCTATTTTATTTTTTTTTGACAGACCTGCTCCGTCACCGATTGAATAGCTTCCGTTTTCTATTCCTATTTTTTTTAAAAATTCCTTTTCCACTTCTATTCCTTTTTCCTCTGTTGCCGGAGCGCCCTTTAACTCTCCTCCTAATACCTTAAAAATCTGTTCTGCAATAAAGTTATTACTGTATTTGTTCATATCTCTTATAATTGAAACAAGCGGCCTGGAATTATGAATAACAAGAATTCTCGCATTCCCCGGGACACCACCTCTCTCAACCTTTCCTTTTATTGAAACACCGTTTTTATCCAAAAAATCTTTAAAGACAGTAGCAGTATAAATCGGGGGATTATCAATTTTTTTATAAGTTTCTGCTGTTCCCCTGTTTGCAATTCTTCCCTGAAGGAGAATTTTCTCATTGTTCTCAGAATCTTCATCTATCCATCTGGTTGATACTGCAGCCCCTCCTTTTGACGTTTTTAATCCTACCCTGTTATCAATATCTACATAACTGGTTGGAGGGTCAACCATTACTGTAGGATGTTTTAAGTCCTGCGGAAGAGCAGAGACAATAATTCTTACAGTATTATAGTTTAGAGAAAGTGCACCTACATACGATGTATAAAGGCTCTCTTTCGGATATTCTTCCCATCCGTCCCCCATTCTTTTGTTATCAAAGAATGAATCGTCTGCAATGACATTTCCGGTAATTTCTCTTATCCCTTTCAAGTATACATTATTTGCCATAATCCAGAGGTCTTCAGAAACAAGCGAAGGGTCGCCAAATCCTTTCAAGTAAATATTTCCTTCAACTTTTCCGTTTTTCAAAACCCCGCCATAATAAACCATCGTTTTGAAAGTATATTCTGGTTTTAAATAAGCCAGTGCTGCTGCAGCGGTTATCAGTTTAATATTTGATGCTGGAATCAATGAAAGGTCAGAGTTTTTTTCAAATATTACCTCTCCTGTTTTAAGTGACTTTATCTTAATCCCATAAGACGAATTACTCAATGCCCCTGAGCTAACCAACTTCTCAATCTCTTTTTTTAAACTTCCAAGAGAGTTTAATTCGCTGTTCTCAGAATATTTATCCTCCTTTAATATTACAGGGAATGTAAAATCCTTTTTTTTTGGTATGCTGGTGCGGCGGGAACTTCTGTATTTTTTTTTTGCCGCAAAACTTGGATTAATCAATATATTGCCATTACCAGAAAAATCTAAATCCAATCCTGAGAAAACAAAAAAGAATATTAAAAATATCAACATAGCCTTTTTATGTTTTTCATTTCTGATCAAATATAAACCTCCTTTCCGCTCTATGTCTATTCTTCAAACTCTTCTGTATTTCCTTTTAAGGTGCTGTATATTTCATATTCTTTCCTGCTCAATTCTTCTCTGCCAATTATTTTGTATATAACAGATAATCTGTAATGAGCCCATGAAAAACTGCTGTCTATCTCTACTGACTTCTGAAACTCATTGAGAGCTTTCTCCATATCCTCTCTTTTCTGATATATTTTACCAATTTGATAATGAGCAAAAACTATTTTTTTGTCCACTTTTAAAGCATTTTCAAATTCTCTCAGAGCATTATCATCCATCCCCTTCTTAAGGTATACAATTCCCAATCTATAGTGCGCCCATGCAATGGATGGGTCTATGCTTATTGATGCCAATATTTCTTTTTCAGCCAAATCCAGTTTCCCTTCTTTTTCCAGAGATAACCCCTTCCTGTAAAGAACATAAGCTTCAGTTCTCTTTTCCCCTGTCATTCTTATATTTTCCGGAGATGGCTTTTCAGCATAGGTTCCAGTTTCTGCAGTTCCTTTTTCATTAGCATTAACTGTCCGGGATAATACTGCTTGGTCAGATACATTTTCATTTAAACCCTGTTCAGCATTTTCTTTGTTCCCTCTTGCCTCATTTTTTTCTGTGAAAGCTAAACTTTTTCCTTCTTCAATAATTGCTGATTTCTGTCTGTTATTTCCAATTTCTTCTTTTTGTAAGTAGAAATAAAACAACAGCAACGCAACCGTAATAAAACCAAAGACGGAGACAATGATGTTTATCCGCGGTTTTTTTATCAAAAGAGGAGAAGGGCTTTCTTCAGTCACTTTGCTTTCTGCTGCAAGCCTGTAGATTCTTTTACAGTAAGGGCATTTAATAATCCCTTCCTCTACTTCTTTGCCACAGAAAGGACACTCTTTAAATCCCTTTTTTTCTGACATTTTACCTCTTTAATTAAGATTTAACCTTTGTGTCCTTTGCTTTCTTTACATCATCTTCAGTTCTTTTTATCTCCTCGTCTATCATCGACTTGAGAGCAAGCAGAATTTCTTTTTTTGAATTTCCAAGGTGTTCCAGTACATCATCAGGTATCTTGGATAATATTGTATTAACAAAATTCTGGCACGCCTCCTTGGACTTCTTCTTAAACTCTTCATATTTTTCCTTGCTTTTTTCTTCTGCAGGCATTGCAACACCCTCCTATTTATATTAATTAACTGAATTATATTAACAGGTTTCCACTATCATAGAAAAGGAAATTTTTCTTCTATCTCTCTTTCAACCCTTCTTTTGTGCCACTCAGAAGGACTGAATACACGCCTTGCCGGAAGCACAAATGTTACCAGCAATAAAAATCCTGCAAAGCCAAATGATATAAAAAGCAACCATATTCTTTCAATCCTCAAATAGAGTATTGCACCAACCAGTGCTATTGATGTTGCAGTTATGCTTACCATTATCCTGCGGAACATATAGCCAAAAATTCCTTCAAGCCACGTAATATCAACCGGATGAAGTCTGACTTTGAACTGTTCCCTTTCAGCAAGCCTCATTACCTTCTCAAGGTTCTGAGAGAGTCTGTAAAGTTCCTTCATCTTTCCGTACACAAGATCAAATATCTCAACTTTTGGCTCTTTCAAAGCCTGACCAAAAACCTTTTTTACAATCGGAGTTCCGTCTTTGATTCCATTAAAATCAGGATTATATTTGATTCCTATCCCTTCTATTAAAACAGCTGTTTTAAAAAGATATACAAGATTTGATGGAAGATATAGTGGGAAATGGTAAAAGGTATTAAATATTTCATTCGAAATCTCTTTAATTCTTTTCTTTGAAATCTTTTTCTTGTCAAAAATATTCATCATCATCTCTGTTGCATCTTTTAGAACTGATAAATTCATATCAGGGTCTATTACTCCAAGCCTTGAAAGACTTTCTATCAGTTCGTCATACTTCCTGTTGGCTCCGGCAATAGCTGCTTTTGCCAGCTCCCTTCTTGTGCCTTCATCTATTGTTATCACCATCCCAAAGTCCAAAAGTATAATCTTACCTTCTTGGTTCACCAAAATGTTCCCAGGATGAGGATCAGCATGAAAAAACCCATCGATTAATACCTGATGCGAATAAATAAGTATGAGAGTTTCAAGAATTCTCTTCATATCTAAGTTGAGTTTTTTCAGTTCATCAATCTGGTCTATTTTTACTCCCTTATAATATTTCAAAACAAGAACTCTTCTTGTAGTTAGTTCCGGGTAAACTTCAGGTATTATAACATTCTGGTTTTCTTTAAAATTCTCCCTAAATCTTATAGCATTCTCAGATTCTTTTAAAAAGTCCATCTCCTCTTTGATTATCTTTGAGAATTCCTGAATTATTATTTCAAAAATTTTTACTTCATGAACAGGAAAAACCCAAAACAAAAAATCTACTATTATTTTCAGAACCCTCAGGTCCATATAAATGAGCCTTTCAATTCCTGGGCGAAGAACTTTAATAACTACATCCTCTCCCTTGAAAACAGCTCTGTGAACCTGCCCTAATGATGCAGCAGCTATTGACTGTTCAGAAAATCTTTCAAAAACCTCTCCAACGGGTTGATTAAACTCCTTTTCAATTATCCCTACGATTTCTTTTGTCTTTACAGGAGGAACATGGTCCTGAAGAGTTGAAAGCTGTTCAAGATAAACCTTTGGCAGAAGGTCAGCCCTGCTACTCAGTATTTGTGTAAGTTTTATGAAAGTAGGTCCAAGGCCAGCTATTTTTGCTGTTAGTTTCTTTGCTCTTTTTATATGTACGGTTTCTGGTACCTGTCGTGGGCTTCCAAAAAAAACAAACCGTTTCCTGTCTCTTAAAAGAGCTAAAATAAACGGCAATAGATTGATAAGAACTACTAAACTTCTTATAACCATAAAATGGAAGGTTAAAATTTAAGAAAGGAAAGTGATAATTATTCCAAAGCCAGCTGCCATGCCTACCAATCCAAGAAAAATATAAATCCCTATTCTGAATGACGGCAGCAATTCATTTTTTCCCCCATCAAAGTCTAAAATTCCCCATATTGTAGAAACTGCAAAAGCCAAGAATATAAAACTTAAAACCTGAAACACTTTTTTCCCTTTCCAAAACCTCAACTCTGCTTTTAAATCTCGTCCTGTCCTACCCTTTTTTATTCATAGCAATATCATAGGCATCCATTATTATAAGTATATTTAAAAGCCCTGCTATAATAATAAAGGTTCCGCCTATCTCCATCATTCCCGGTATTCCGCGGACATGAGCTGAGCTTTTAAAACCTGCGAGAATAAGATATATTATGCCATTAAAAAGCTGCACAAAAACTGAAAGCAAAACAAAAACTTTTGCAAATGATTGGTCGCTCATTTCTCCCTGGGGAGTAAAAAACCCTCCGAAAAACTGAAGCCCGAGCAGAGAGAGGAGTGTAATAGCTGAAAATATTGCCAAAGACCTCCATCTTTTGCCAAGATAAAAATGGCCTCCTCCGGGAATTAAAAACGCAAGAGTAAAAGTCATCAACAATGATTTTCGCTCAGATATCTTTTCTGCGTAATCTTCCAAGCAAATTCTCCTGTTTGTTTAGATTTTCTAACATTAAGGGTAGCTTTTTGCAAGGTTTTTTTTGTAATTAAATTTATTAAACATTAACTTTTATTCTTTGTTATTTGACATTGCTTCTTATAACCGTTATCTTTAGCAAAACTTTTTAAATGTAATATTTATGAAAATCACAAAAGAAGATGTATTAAAATACTTAAAAAAATCCGGCGACAAACCTCTTACTTCAGAAGAACTTATATCAGGGTTCAAAGTTTCCAGCAAAGACAGAGAGTTTTTTGAGCTTCTCTTGGAAGAGCTCATTTTTTCAGGTGAGACAGTCAGAATCAAAGATGGCAGATTAGGAATTCCTGAAAAAATGAATCTGGTTGTTGGAAAGCTAAAAATGAACAGGAAAGGCTCAGCATTTGTTATACCTGTGAAAGAAGGAAAAGATGACCTGTTTATCAATATGAATAAACTTGGAAACGCAATGCACAATGACCTTGTTGTTGCAAGAATTGAAACAACATCTCCCGGGAAAAAGCCGGAAGGTGTTGTTGTGCAGGTTCTGAAACATTTTTATAAAAAAATTGTTGGAGTTTTTGAAGAAGAAGGAGACCACGGATGGGCAATACCTGAACAGAAGGGATTTTCCCACGACATATATATTCCGGGCAATGAAAAACACAAAGCCTTGAACGGACAGGTTGTTGTTGCTGAAATTACAAAATATCCATCTCTAAACCGCAACCCTGAAGGGAAAATAATAAAAGTTCTTGGGTCCCATCACGACAGATTCATTGAGACAAAGATAGCAATTGAAGAATATGACATTCCGCAGGAATTTTCAGATTCTGCGATTAATGAGGCAGAAACCTGCTCGCACCCTGACATAAAATATATTGTAAGCAGAAAAAACCTTCAGGACCTTCCAACTGTTACAATAGACGGAGAAAACGCCAGGGATTTTGATGACGCAATATCAATAGAAAAAACTGAAAATGGAAATTATAAGTTATGGGTTCATATTGCAGATGTTGCTTACTATGTAAAAGAAGAAAGTTATCTTGACAAAGAGGCTTTTTTCAGGGGAACAAGTATTTACTTCCCTGACTACTGCGTACCAATGCTCCCTGAAAGGCTTTCTAATGATATATGCAGTCTCAGACCAAATGAATCAAGGCTTACGGTTACAGCTTTTATGGAGTTTAATCCAGGCGGGGAACGTATTAGTTACGAATTATTTGAAAGTGTTATTAAAAGCAACGAAAGAATGACCTATGAAAACCTGAAAAGGATTATCATAGACTCAGATGAGAAATTAATTGAAAGATACTCTTATCTCCTGGACAAATTTATAATCATGAAAGAGCTATGTCTGCTTTTAAAGGAGAAAAGATGGAAAAGGGGGAGCCTTGACTTTGACCTTCCAGAACCTCAATTCATAATAGACGCTACAGGACAGATAACCAGCATTATTAAATCAGAAAGAAACCTGGCACATCAAATAATAGAAGAATTCATGATTGCAGCAAACGAAACTGTTGCATCACACCTTTTTTTAAAAAACATACCTTCTCTTTACAGGGTACACGGGAAACCTGATGCTGAAAAAATAACAAATTTTAATGAATTCATTAAAGACTTGAAGCTTGATGTCAAACCTATAGGAAAAATTGTTCCGAAAGCGCTTCAGAATTTATTAAACAGTGTCAAGGGAACCTCTGTTGAGCATATGATATCATCACTCCTTCTCCGCTCACTAAAACACGCTTTCTATTCAAAAGATAACATTGGCCATTTTGGCCTTGCCTCAAAGATATACACCCACTTCACCTCTCCTATTCGCCGCTACCCTGACCTAATTGTCCACAGAATTCTGAAAAAACTCCTGAGCAAAAGTAATTTGCCAAGTGGTGTAATAACCGGACTTGAAGAAAAACTTCCAGCCATAGCCTCCCATTCTTCAACAAGAGAAAAGGTTGCGGAAGATGCAGAAAGGAAAGTGCTTGAGATAAAAAAATTAGAATTCCTGTATGAGAAAAAAGGAGAGGTTTTTTCAGGAGTAATTTCAGGAGTAACCTCTTTTGGAATCTTTATAGAAATCAGCGAACTCTTTATCGAAGGGATGGTAAGGCTTTCAAGCCTTAAGGATGACTATTATAAATTTATTGAAGAGAAACACTGTTTCAAGGGAGGACGGAAAAAAAATATATACAGGCTTGGCGACAAGGTAAAGGTAAAGGTAACTGAAGTTGATTTAAAACGCAGGGAAGTAAACTTGGTATTTGTAAAATAGCATTCCATGATATTATTTTAACAATACCAATAATTTTTCTTATATTGTTCACTATTCACTTTACCGGCAACACGTTAAACTTCTTGGTGTTGCTCGTGCCATACATGGTCTTGACTTTGACTGAAACAAATTTTCCTTTCTTGCCTAACTTCATACCGGGAACATTAACAATGATGCTCTTATCTCCCCAGCTAACAACATCAGCCAGAGCTTTGTTAAAGCGAACCTGACTCTTCTCATCCTCCTCACCAAAATTCTTTCCGGCAATTACAAGTTCTGAACCAATCATTCCTGATTTGGCTGAAAGACCAGTAATTCTTGGGTTTGGTTTTATAAACTTGAATGATTCTGAATTGCTCTCATTTTCAGAAACTGTAGTGACTTTAACCTTATTTATCCCGACCTTACAGCCCCATGGCACTGACCCTATAATTTCATCATCTGCCCAGCTTATTATAAACCCGTCCATAGCCTCATAACCAGATTTTTTAAACGTAATCAGTCCTTCTTCATCACAGAAACCAGTCCCTGTTATTGTTACTTCCTTCCAATAAGTTCCCTTTGTTGGATTAATTTCTGAAATCTCCGGATTCTCACCACACACTGTCGTACTTGTAGTAGAAGAAGTAGTTGTTGTTGTAGATGTAGTACTACTCGAAGAAGTTGTTGATGTAGTGGTAGTTGTTGTAGTTGATGTCGTTGTAGTACTTAAGGTTGTTGTAGTCGTTGATGTCCCTCCACCTCCAGATGTGGTCGTAGTAGTAGATGATGTGGTTGTGGTCGTCGTAGTTGTTGTCGTGGTTGTGGTGGTGATCGTAGTAGTAGTCGTTGTAGGTAGAGATGGTAAATTCAATCTCCCGTAACCATATATATTATCTTTACCTGCTGTGCCCATATCTATTGCAGCATTAGTTAAAGCATTCCATAGCTGTGAGACAGAATAGCTTGGATTTTTTGATAAAACTAAAGCTGCTGCGCCTGCAACATGAGGAGATGCAGCACTTGTGCCAGAAAACCCACCAGCCCAATAAGTATAATTTGAAACCCCGTCTGGTCCAGAAATCTCTGGTTTAATATAGCCATCATTTGCAGGACCCTGAGAGCTAAAGGGTTCCTGGTCACCTGTTGTCCAATTACCTTGGTCAATTGCGCCAACAGCAAACGCATATATTGCATCTGCCGGGTTTGTTAGGCTACTTGAGGCAACCGCTGGGTTTAATTGGTGGTTTGAACTGTATAATTCTAATTGATGATTTGATGTGGCATATACCTTTTTAATTCTAAGATAATATGTTCCGGTACTTGTTACTAAATAAGAAATAAATTCAGTTGGTTTTTGTGTTCCTATTTGCCAATTTTGGCTTGAAGCAACTTGATTCATAGAACTATCATAAAGAAAAAGGTCATGATCTTGATTTGTTGTAGGCCATGCATCCCAAGTTAAATATGCTTTAATTGTATCTCCATAGCTTGCCTCTAAACTTATAACCTCAACGCTTCCTGATACATTATGCCATCCATCATAATCAGTATCCGTAAATGTAGCTTCATAATGGTAACTGCAACGATACCTTTAGCATCTATACCTGTTCTGTCTAAAAGATTTTTAAGACCCAAATAAGTATTTATATCGCTGTCAGATAATTCAGATTTACCAGAAGGATGGTTATGTTTCAAATAAACGTTAGCAGCTCCTTTTTCTCTTGTTGCAATACCTGCAATTTCTTTCAAATCAATTTGAGAAGAAGCTCTGTCGCCTTTAGAAAGAAAATGAGTTGATAGAATTTTCCCTTCCTTGTCGGTTATAGTCGCAAGTAATTGTTCCTGTGGATATTTTATTAGATAATCGTAACCATGTCTTGCAGCATCTTCAAGAGTATGTATTTCTTTTACAGGGGATTTTATTCGCCCTGATATTGCGGATATGACTTCGGGGAACCTTTTTTCCAATACTTTCCAAGAGATTTTATTGTCAACCCCTCCTTCTGTTTTGGATATTTCTTCGGAGATTTTTGAGGTTTCTTTTCCATGACTATAATTATATGGCTTCTGTTCTATTTTGTCAAGAGTTGCCTTACTCTCAAAGAAATCCATTACATCCTGAGCGTTCCTTGCCTCTTGCTCTGCGGTAAGGTCGAAAACCACTATCTATAATTGCAACCTTTACACCTGAACCAGTATAACCTGCAGAATGATAGACTGAAGCACCTGATAAGTTAACACCTTCACTTTGGAATCCTTCCGGTGTAGGTTTATCTGGCAGGGTAATAAATGAGATTCCCTTAACATTATCAGCTATCTTTTTTATTCTATTAACGGGAATATCTACCTGTAATACCTTATCACCACTTTTAATAATTTCAGCGCCATATTTTATAAGTGATTTTTTATCAATGGCATCTACAGTTTTTCCAGCTTCTGAGATTAAAAACACAGTTATTTTATCTTTTTCTTTAACCTTAAGTGCTCTTTTTTTCGCAAACTTCTTGGCATTAGCTCTATCTTTTATGTATTCTTCTTGAAGCTCGAACAAAACACTCTCTATTTTAGGATGTCCTTTCTTCTTTCCTGCAAGCAACTTTGCTTTTTGAGCAATAGCAGAGGCTGGAGAAATTAAGAAAAAAAAAGATAAAAAGAGCAGGAGGAAAATTATAAGGGAATTTTTTCTCCAGTTTTTATGATAGCTGAGTTTAGGAAATAAATTAGGTTGGGAGTTTGAATGAATGAATGAATGAATGAATGAATGAATGAAGGCAAAAAGTGTGCCATTTTCTGTCCTGAATAAAGATTTATTAAGATTTCTTAATTTTCTTTATTTAGAATTAAAATTAACAGCTATAAGCTGATTAATTACAAAAAATCCTTTTTAAGTTCCCATGATTACAGAGATTTAGGGAAGATTATCCTACTTTTTCCATCAACCATTCCTGTATTAACAGGTCTTCATTTTTATGAAGTTTCTTTGCCTTGCTGCGAATCTTTTTAAATAGATCCATATCCAATCCGACATATTTCTTTTTTTGCAAGTTGAACTTAATATCTGTTACTTCTTTCACGTTATTGAGCTCGAATATGTCATGCTCATCAAAAAAATCGCTTGCCTCTAATATGGTCATTCCTTTTTGCTTATTTTTTTTCATATCTCCTCCGTTCCCGCCTGTTCATATCTCTGGCTGTTATAATCAAAGCTCTATTACCAAGTTTTTTTATAAAAAATACTGAAAGGTAACGTCCTGTACTTGTCCTGCCAAGTGCGTTATATAAATCTTCACCTTCAACATTACCACTTTCTTTCCTAAATATTCTGCATTTACCAGATAATACTTCTTCAACTTCATGAGGGAGAACAACATGCTTCCATGCAAGTTTTTCTACAATATCATCTAACCAAATTATGCCATCAATTATAAATGACAGATAAACCTCCTCTTTTTTTTTAAAGCTTGGATACCCCTTTTTGCAAAAACCTTAAGTTAAAGTCTGCTGAACAGGAGTAACTTCTACAATAATCTTTTTTGTGTCACCAATAACAACACTTGCATTCAATAATTCCAACCCTGCGATTTTACCATCTGGTCCATAATTTGCTATCATGTCTTCATTTAATTCTCTATTTTCAGCAGTTCCTGGTTCGAGTTCTCTAAACTCAATATAGAGGGCATCAACCTCTGCATCATAATAAATTTTCATTATTGTTTTACCTTATAAGAGCTCTTCACCCTCTTTATCTTCAAAGAGAATCTTCTTGTAAAATCTTTATAATAGCCTAAGAGGTTAAACTTTTAATAAAAATATTGCTTTGCTTATTAATTGTCAACGCATATCTTAAGAAAATTTTAAGTGGGTTGCTATCTATTTTTTGCCTTTTCTGCTATGGCTTTTAACTGTTTCTGAAGGTCAGTTTCTTTTGCCTCTAACCAGAGCTTGCCATCTTTAATATCAAAAACAAATTCACCGGGGTTGAGGGTTTTCTTTTCAGAAAATCCCCCTAAATCCCCCTTTGCCAAAGGGGGAGTAAGAGGGATTATATCTTTTTCAGAAAGAGGAGTTTGCTGAGAGTTTTCAGCAGAGATTGCTTCGCTATCGCTCGCAATGACGAGCGAGGGACCTGCTCGCAATGACAACTAAAAGAGTCTTTCAGCAACCTGTTAGAACTAATAATAACAGCTATAAGCTGATTAATTCCTAAATTGCTTTGCTAATCAAACTCAGATATGAAATTTTATTCAAGTATAGAAAGGACACAAAAAATGTCAAGACAAAAAAGATGTGTTGTGATAGCCAGATGTAGACGTCAGAAGGGAAAATAAGAATCTTTAAAAATTTACTTTTCTAACCATTCTTTGCGGCTAATTCCAGCCTGCTTCAGGATTCGAGACAGCAGATCAATGCTTATTTCTGCACGATGAGGATTAGGAATAGTAAGAACTATATTGCCTTTTATCATGTAGGGATGTTTTCCGCCTTGCAAAGGCCCTTCAAACCCAAATGAACGAAGCCGTTTTACTAAGGTGAACCAAGATATAGGAGTAAGTTTACCCACGGAACTGGAGAGCTTTAAGAGGCTCTATTCGATAACGGCCTAATTGAGGAATAGAAAGACCTTTTTTAAGACGAATTACAATCCAACCATCAAGCACTTCTGCAAGGCGCTGTCTGCATTCCTCAAGGGTCTTACCTGTTGCCCAAACTCCCTTAAGACCTGGTATCTCTCCATAGAAAGGTTCTTCATCATCTATTTTTTCGTACATAGCTCTTCGAAGTGCTTCTTTTACATATTCTATAATCATTGAAGATTTCCCTTTTTCAAGATTTATTAATTTATTTCAATTTTTTAATCTTTTTACTTTGATTGAATTTTAGCAAATAATTTTTCTTTATGTCAATGGAAACAATTTTTAAAATAGTTTTTTTACAATGCTCTGCTTCCTACAATGATAGATAGGATATCCGTCCTATTAAATACTGTTAGCTTAAAGCTCTTCTGATGAACTTTCTCCCTCTTGAGCATCCTCATCCATTGCATGGTCAACTGCATCGTCAAAATCCTCGCCAGCATCCTCCCCCATCTCCTTCCCCATCCGCTTCATCCATCTGGCAATGTTTTTTGGGTCCTTTTCATCAAGTCCTGCAAGTTTGCTTGGGTCCGCAAGGGATTCAAGCCGTGATTCTTTTGATTTTGGGGTGGCAATCCTAGATAATAAACGATTGAGCTTTTTACTTTTACATTTTTTACATTCAAGAGTTTTCAAGCTTTCCTGAGAAAAGATTAAAAAACTCATTCTTTTACCGCAGGTTTTACATTCATATTCATAAATAGGCATAGGTTTTAATTTTTTGCTTCCCTGAATGCAGGGTTAGAAAACCCCGCTTATCAATATACTTGAAAAATACAAATCTCAAATAATTCTGAAGCTCCCTACAGAAAGTAGATTGTCCAAGATTGTCATTGCGAGGAGCGACAGCTACGTGGCAATCTCTAACTCATTGATTTGCATAAAACTGAGATTGCGGAGTAATGTCATTGCGAGCGAAGCGAAGCAATCCAGACGAGATTACCACGAGCCGATAAATCGGCTCTCGTAATGACCCTTTGGGTCAGATTGCTTCAGGGCTAAAGCCCTTCGCAATGACAATATTGCGAGTTTTTCAACAGGTTTAAAAACCTGTTTCTATATATATAAAATGTAGAAACACACATTTATGTGTGTTGGTTATAAAATAGAATTAACTTTAGCAATTTAGTTTTACCACTTCTGCCTAAGCTTACAGCTTATAACTTACAGCTGTTTTGAACTTTCAGTTTTCAATTGATGTTTCTAAATACTCAACAAAAGTTTTAACGCAAAGCGGGTCAAACTGAAAACCGGAATACTTTTTTATCTCTTCTATAGCCTCTTCAGATGATTGCCCCTTCTGATAGCTCCTGTCTGAACGCATTGCGTCATATGCATCTGCAAGCATTATTATCCTTGCAAGAAGGGGAATGTCCTTGCCCTTTAAGCCATCAGGATAACCCTTTCCGTCATATCTTTCGTGGTGATGTCTTACAATTGGACAGAGTTTTGAAAGGGATTCTATTGGTTTTAAAATATTTTCTCCTGTAACCGGATGCTTCCATACTAAGTCCTTTTCATCATTTGTAAGTTCATCTGTATTTCTGAGAAGGTCATCCGGCATACCGATTTTACCTATATCATGAAGCAGTGCCGCATCCCTTAAAACATCAATATCGCTCTGTGCAAGTCCCATATTTTTTGCAATTCCTATTGCATATTTAGCCACCTGTTTTGAATGCCCGATAGTATATTCGTCTCTTGAGTCAACAGCAGTAGCAAGGGCTATTATGGTTTCAAAATATGATTTTTCAGCATTTTTGCGAAGCCTTGAATTTTCAAGCGCCATCGCTATCTGGCTGCTTAAATTTTCAAGCAAAAAAAGTTCGTCCTCTAAATATTCACCTCCGTTTTTTTTATCAGCAAGGCTTATCACTCCTATAACTCTGTTGCCAAGAATAATGGGAGCGCTTATGCTTGTTTTGCTTTTGTCAATTGGGCATAAAACCTCATTGACCTCAATAGTATTATTTATGGAAATTCTGACAGACTTCTTTTCTCTTATTACTTTTTTTATTATTCCTTCTTCTCTCCAGTTCTCATAATATTTCAAATCTTCATCAGTTGCATTGACATTAACCAAAAGACTCATAACCCCTTTTTCATCATCCTGCATAAAAAAAAACCCCTTGTCTCCCTCAAGGACATGGACAGTTGTAGACAAAAGAATTTGCATTACCTTGTCTATATCAACAGGAGAAGCAATAATATTTCCTATTCTGAAAAGCATCCTTCTCATCTGTTCTTCTGATGCTTCAAGGTTTTTTATGGTATTTTCAAGGTTGCTTGTAATCCGGTTAAAATTCATTGCGAGCCCGCTTATCTCTTCCCTTGCTGATTCTGTCAGTCTCTTGCTCACATTTCCTTCAGCAACTTCTTTTATTGCACTGATGGCTTTCATTATTGAACCTGCCATTGTTGATGAAAGGTAAATTCCAAGAAAAATAATAACTACTTCAAGAGACAATAAGATAATAAGCTGGTATTTTGAATATTCTTCAGGAAGGTTATAATTTATAATAAGGTAACTGGAAATCAGAGCAGGTAAGATTGTTGTAAGGGAAAATATTATAAAAAGCTTATAGCCTATTCCCCGCTCTTTCACTTGACCTATTTTTTTTCCCTGAAACACTAATTTGTTTTTAAGAAAAATATAATTTTTTTGAAACTTTCCGCATTTAAAAACGCATTGTTTTTATAAAGCAATAATCTGCTTGAGTCAACATTAATTTGATTTTGATTTACAATTCTTTATAACTTTTTTTCTTTTTACATAAGAATTTATAAATTCCTTATACACACTACATCATTAATCTTCAATTCAATAATTAATAATAGCTTGTAAAAAAGAATATTTTTGTTTATTTTCATAAAATTAATTTAACAAACTACACTCTTTTGGAGCAAAGGATGATTCAGGTAAGCAATCTAACAAAGACCTATGGCGAGCAGATACTCTTCGACGGTGTGAGCTTCTCCATCAGCCCGGGTGAAAGGGTCGGGCTTGTCGGCAGAAACGGCCACGGAAAGACCACTCTCTTCAGGCTCATACTTGGCGAGGAAAACGCCGACTCCGGAACTATCAGCATCCCGAACAGGTACATAATCTCTCATCTTTCCCAGCATATCAGTTTCACAGAGGACACTATCCTCGAAGAAGGATGCCTGAGCCTGAGACCACAGGAAAAAGGCAGAGATGAGACCTACAAGGTAGAGACCATTCTTAACGGTCTCGGGTTTTCTAAAAAAGACTTTGGCCGCAACCCTTACGAGCTTTCAGGCGGATATCAGATACGGCTTAATCTTGCAAAGGTTCTTGTTTCAGAGCCGGACATGATACTTCTTGATGAGCCTACAAACTACCTTGATATCGTCTCCGTCCGCTGGCTTACGCGCTTCCTTCTCGCATGGAAGGGAGAGCTCATTATTATAACCCACGACCGTTTATTCATGGACAGCGTTACAACACACACAATGGCAATCCACAGATGCAAAGTCAAAAAGATAGCTGGCTCCACACAAAAGCTTTATGACCAGATTGCAACGGAAAAAGAAGTCTATGAACAGACACGGACAAACATCGAGAAAAAACGCAGGGAAGACGAGCAGTTTATTAATCGCTTCAGGGCAAAGGCAAGCAAAGCCCGCGCAGTCCAGTCGAGAATAAAGCAGCTTGAGAAGAAGGAGAAACTTGAAGAGCTGTCTGATGTAAAAAATCTGGATTTTAAATTCAAATCGATTCCTTTTTTTGGCAAGAGGCTCATGGATGTTGAGGATTTATTATTTTCTTTTGACCATGTTTCTCCCCCGCTCATTGAAGGGCTAAATTTCTCGGTTGCAAAAAACGACAGAATCGGTGTTATCGGGAAAAACGGCAAAGGAAAAACTACACTCCTAAATCTTCTTGCCGGAGAACTTTCACCTATTAGCGGAAATATTATTACGCATCCAAAACTTAAGGCTGCCTATTTTGGTCAAACCAACATAGACCGCCTTAATCCCCAAAAAACAGTTGAGGAAGAAATGCTTGATGCGCACCCCGGGCACGACCGCAGGGCCTCCCGCAGTATCTGCGGTCTCATGATGTTTGACGGCGACAAGGCATTAAAGAAGGTAAGCATACTTTCAGGCGGAGAGAAGAGCAGAGTCCTTCTCGGAAAACTTCTTGTAAGCCCGGCAAACCTTCTTCTTCTTGATGAGCCAACAAACCATCTTGACATGCAGTCCATTGACTCAGTGCTTGAGGCAATAAACAAATTCGATGGAGCAGTTATAGTAGTAACCCACAGCGAGCTGATACTAAATTCCTTAGCGACTAAGCTCATTGTATTTGATAAAGGTAAGGTAAGCATCTTTGAAGGGACATACCATGACTTCCTTGAGAGGATAGGATGGGAAGATGAAGCATCTCTTATAACAGACAGCAATAGCAGAAACGGAAAATCGCAAGATAAGCCGCTAAGCAAAAAAGATGAGAGGCGCGCAAGAGCTCAAATAATTTCTGAAAGGTCAAAGATACTCGGAGCATTGAAAAGCAGGATTGCAAAAACTGAAAACACCATCATAAGCCTCGAAAAGGAAATAAACCAGAACTCAGAGGCTTATCTTGAAGCCTGCCAGGCAGGCAAAGCTGAATTAATCAAAAAGCTCTCAAAGACAATCCACGAATCGCAGAAAAAAGTTGAAGAACTATTCACTGAACTTGAGGTTCTCTTTGACGAGCGTGAAAAGAAAACAAAAGAATTTGAGGAACGGCTTGGGAATTACTCTGAACTCCAAAATTTTTAAAAAGTAGAGCTTCGCTCTACTGCTACAATTAATCGACTCACCCATTCACTTCTTCCACTATCATATCCGCTACCATATTCCCGCTGTGCATAGCTGTTGCAAATCCTCCCATAAAAAGCTGTGAAAAAGCCTGATAGCCAACCATGTAGAGATTTGGGACTGGAGTCCTTATCAGGCATTTAAGCTCTGAGCCCATCTCATCAGATTCATCCCACGACCATCCGGCACAGGCGCCTTCGCTTCCTCCACCCCATGTTTCATATGTCAATGGTGTTGATGCCTCAGAAAATTCAACAGAAGAAGAAAGTCCGGGCAGAATCGTTTCTGCTGCCTGAATCAGATATTTTATTATTTTATCCTTATACTCATAATATCCTTCTTTCCGTCCACCTTCCATGGCTTTCCATTTTCTGAAGTGCTGATAGGGTGCATTTACTCTGATAATTATAGCGTCCTTTCTTTCAGGAGCAAAGCTTTTATCTTTTCCAGACCAGTGGCAGATTTCAAATTCCCTTCTTGTAAAAAACTCTTTTGAGAAAGTACCGCTTCCCCATAAATCCACAGGGGCTATACTGGAACGATAGAAAAGATGTAATGCCCTTAAAGCGCTCAAGTCTACTTTGGAAGAATCAACACCAAGGTAAACACAGAAAACTGAACCGCTGTCTCTTAAATCTCTCACCCATTTTACAAAATCATGGGGCAGAAAACTTTCACCTATCATCTGAAGGAAAGTAAGTTTATGGTCAAGACATGAAATAACAATGTCAGACTTAATCTCTTCTCCTCCACTAAGTTCTACACCTGTAGCCTTACCATTTCTAACAACGATTTTTGATACCGGAGAAAAAGTTCTTATCTCCCCTCCGTTTTCAGATATTATTTTTGAAAATAATTTGCCAATCCCCTCAAAACCGATGTCAGGGTACCATATGCCAGTTTCACTCATCAAATCCCACATGTTCGCAGCCAAAGAAGCTGACATTGTTCCCTCTTCAAAACTTTGGTTTGCCAAAAGGTTTTCAAGAATTTCATCTTTCACAAACCCATCTGCTAACTTATTTGCACCAACTCTGCTGTATTTTTTTATAACCGAAAGTCTCTTTTCAACCTCATTGCCATATGGTTTTTTAGCTTCGTTTTTTTTATTTCCCTCAAGCAGTTGATAGTCCCACTCCCACCTTTTATCCTGAGCCTTTCCAATCTTCTTCATCAATCTAAAAAATGAACGGATACCCTTTTTTTCTTCTGGAAAATATTTTTTCAATTCATCAGTCAACTCTTGAAAAGGAAGTGAAAGAAGCAAATCTATTTTTCCAGATTTATACTGGAAATGTGAGCGCTTGAAAGTAATTTCTTCTTTTACGCCTAGTTCCTTCAATGTGCTGGCAACATAAACTGGATAGCTGAATGATAATGGCCCTGCTGCAAATGTATATCCTTCCCTTCTGAACACTGAAGCTGTTCCTCCAATATGTTCGAATTTTTCGCAGAGAAGGATTTTCATTCCATTTTTTGCAAAACGCGCTGCGCATGTAAGCCCGCCAATTCCTGCCCCGATTACTATGCAGTCATATTTCATAGAAATAATAAAATATAATTTGTCTTTGCAATATGAAAGTAGCGGGACAAGAATGTCTCGCCTATCGATAGGCGGGGTTTTCTAACCCCGCATTTTTATAAGACCTGTTTTTACATCTTACGAGGTACGACATAGAAACGACAAAATACCAGTGACGAGCGACCAATAAAACTACTTCCTCTTCGACATCACAGAATCAAGTGACTGGTGCAGGGCTTCAATTACATGTTTCTGATACTTTCCTACAGGAACACCATTGTAGATTACTTTGGTTTTGCCCTGTACCATTATTCTGCTGTATGGAACTGACCAGTCAGGATAGTCAATTGGCTTCTCTATATCATACTGGTCAAAGTTCTGGTAGCATTTCATTGCGTGGTGCATAAGCGTGTCAGAATTTTCTGCAAAAAACTCAATTGGAAGTCCTATTGCATAATCATAATTCTCTTTAATTGCATTCCAGTAAGCGCGGTTGGTTGAAAGATATTTTTCCTTTGGGTCCCAGATAGGGTCTGCAAATTCATCCTGGCAGGTTACTACATTTGTTTTGCTGAACTTGTACTTCTTCAGCATTTCCTTTACATCTTCATAAAGTTTGTCGCGGTATGCAGGTGCAAGTTTTAACCAGCCTTCCCACTGAAAAGCGTCCCAAGGCATTCCGTGGACAGTAACAGCAACTGTGACAGATGAGCCCTCTGGAACTGTATCAAGCCTGTCTTCAAGCATTTCAAGGAAAGCCTGTCTCAGTGGCTGAAAATTCCCCATCTGCGGAGCAATGATTATCTTGATTTTTTTGTTGTGCTCTTTTTCCCATTCTTCTATGTATTCAAAACAATGATAAAAACTTGAGTTAAAATCCTCGAAGTGTGAATAGATGCCCATTGGAGAAGAAAGGATTATTGTTTCGCATCCGGAATCAAGCAGTTCATGGAGCTTTTTCCTCATATCATAATAGAAAAGGTTAGTCTCTGACCTGAACTCCACATCTTTATATTTCTGCTTGATTTTATCAAAGGCGCCATTGATTATTTTAAAACTCTCTTCCCAATGAGGCAGTTTTTTCTGCTTAATCCCGTGGTCATAGTAGTAAAGCCTTGATTTATTCGCAACCTTTCCGCAAATAGACGGCTCACCACCCAAACGCCCTGTATAGAGAAAGTATCCATGGTCAAGATAGATTCTTGAAGATGGCGGTTGCCATATAACCTGTCCCTGATGATATTTCTCTATGTAAGGAGTCCCGTCAAGGTCCCGGTCATCCCCGAAAGCGTCTTCAAGATGAGTTGGAACGAATGGTTCTCTGGCATGGACGTGTTTAGGGTCTAAAAGCGCAACTCCTCTGTCCTTAGTGGCAAGAACATTGAAAGGCCAGGGAATAACAACCTTGAATATCTTCCTTACAATATTATGAAAAAACCAGTGGTTGTGGTTGGTTGGCATAATAAGGGCTGTTGCAAATATGCCTACTTTTCCGACTGGTGTAGTGTCCTGATTCTCATAAATCTCAAAGTAATCTGGTTGGGGTCTGCGATTCTTGTATTTAAAAAGCGCAAAGGAAAAAACGATAATGATAACGAGCACAACCAAAATTCCAATAAGAATACCCATAACCTTTCCTCCTCTTTTTCAAACTAGACTATAATCTTAAGATGCGGGGTTAGAAAACCCCGCCTATCTATAGGCGGGACATTCCTGTCCCGCTAATTTTCATGATTATATGGAAGAAAACTAATATTAAAGGGATATACCTATGTCAAGTCAAAAAAAGTAAACTGTCTTTACATTCCCTTGACACTTCCTACAAATTTTGTATTTGCAACTTACGATTCATAGACAAGCCCGTGGTTTTCAGGATGGAAGGCTAAAGCCTCCACTACCCTGTAACCACAAAACTTTGCATACTTACAACTTTTTTCCAGACCCCTGAATTTCTCCCTTGAACTATTTCAATAAATTTATAATTAGATTAAAAAGTTTAGATAAGGAGGGTGTAAAATGAATAATAAGTTCATAATCTTTTTTAGTACTCTGTCTATTTTATTGCTGGTGCTTATCACATACGGCAAAAAAGATACCCGTGCAGAAAAGAAAGATGAGTTATCCTGCCCTGATGTTTCAGTAAACTCTAAGGAAATGGCAATGAGCGATGAGGAATGGAAAAAACTTCTTTCAGAAGAACAGTACAACGTGATGAGAAAAAAAGGGACAGAACTCCCCTTCTCAGGGAAATACACCTACAATAAAGGAAAAGGAATTTATCAATGTGCTGCCTGCGGGAATGAACTTTTTAGCTCAGACACAAAGTTCGAATCAGGTATAGGATGGCCCAGCTTCTGGAAACCTGCATATGATGGAAGTGTAAAAACAATAGAAGACAACAGCCTTGGAATGAGGAGAATAGAAGTAATATGTGGAAAGTGCGGCTCTCATCTTGGTCATCTATTTCCAGATGGTCCCAAACCAACTGGACAGAGATACTGCATCAATTCAGTAGCGCTCAAATTTAACAAGGAGGAGAAAATGGAGAAAGCGACTTTTGGAGGTGGGTGTTTCTGGGGTGTAGAAGCAAAATTCAGAAAACTAAAAGGAGTTGTAAATACAACAGTCGGTTATATGGGAGGCACATTTAAAAACCCAACTTATGAAGATATATGCACAGACAAAACAAGCCATGCAGAGGTTGTGCATATAGAATATGATCCTTCTAAAGTTACTTATGAAGAACTCCTTGATGTTTTCTGGAAAGTTCACAACCCAACACAGTTTAACCGGCAGGGCCCTGATATAGGCACCCAGTACAGGTCAGTGATTTTCTTCTATTCACCTAAGCAGGAAGCATTAGCAAAAAAGTCTTTAAAAAAACTTGAAGACTCAAAAGTCTATGACAGAAAAATAGTTACACAGATTGCTCCTGCTGCTGAATTTTACAAAGCAGAAGAATATCATCAGCGCTATCTTGAAAAACACGGGCTTGACAGCTGCAAGGCCTTTTAATGCAAACCTTGCAGATATGATTTGGTTTTTTATTGCGATAGGTTCAATACCAGACCTCAGTGCCTTTGCCTTTGGGAACCATAGTCTAAAAGATTTTTTTCCAGGACCTGTCAAAACAGAATTAACAATACTGGTTTCAGTAATTCCATGCTTGACATGGAACCCGGTTATTTATATTAAACCAGAATTCATATCTTTACAGGGATAATAGTTTTATAGAGTTTTTTTCAATACAAGCAATGAACACAAAAAACAAAAGTAAAATCACAATCGGGCTTATCCAGACCCTTGTTTCTGAAAATCCTGAGGCAAATTTAAAAAATATCATAGAGAAAGTAAAAGAGGCTGCGGGGGAAGGTGCAAAGATTGTTTGCCTTCAGGAACTGTTCAGCACAAAATATTTTCCACAGTTCAGGAACAAGAATGCTTTCAAATTAGCTGAAACAATTCCGGGAAAAACCACAGATGTCCTTTCCGCTCTTGCAAAAGATTTCAGAATTGTCATCATCGCGCCAATCTTTGAAAAAGATTCAAAGAAGAATTATTTCAACTCTGCTGTTGTAATAAACACAGATGGAAAACTTCTCAATACTTACCGCAAGGTTCATATCCCCCAAGATTCGCTTTTTTATGAAAAGACCTACTTCAAACCGGGAAACTCCGGGTTTAAAGTATATAATACTGAATATGCTAAAATAGGAGTTCTGATATGCTACGACCAGTGGTTTCCTGAGGCTGCGAGGATTCTTGCACTCAAAGGCGCTGATATAATATTTTACCCAACTGCTATAGGATGGATTAGAGGTTATACTTCACCTGACGGAGACTGGCATGATGCATGGGAAATAATCCAGCGTTCCCATGCAATTGCAAGCGGAGTACACGTTGCATCAGTGAACAGGGTTGGAACAGAAGGGAAACTTGAATTCTGGGGACAATCCTTTGTCTGTGACTCTTTTGGGAAAGTGCTTAAAAGAGCAAGCAGCAAAAAAGAAGAAGTGGTCGTGGTAGAAGTTGACTTAAGCAAGAACAAAAGAATCCGCGATGGTTGGGGATTTTTAAAAAATAGAAGACCGGAAACGTATGGGATGCTGGTAAAAAAGTGACTCGTCGTTCGTGACTCGTGGATAGTATAAATTTTAAATTTTAATTTATCATTTAGACTTTTGATTTTTCATAATGACCAATATAAATAACCAAACCAAGACTCCTTCCCAGTTAGGCTACTATATGCCTGCTGAATGGGAAAAACATGATGCAATCTGGCTTTCATGGCCACATGACCCCATTACCTTTCCTGACCGCGTTCAAAAAGTTGAAAAAGTTTTTCTAAATATAATAAAAACAATTCATAAAAGCGAAAGAGTAAATCTTTTTGTAAGAAATGAAGATATTGAGGCTAACGCTTTTAAACTATTGACTTTTAAAGATGTTGATTTGAGCCGTATCAGTTTTTTTGTTTACAACTACGCAGATGTCTGGTTTAGAGACTATGGACCTATTTTTCTGTTAAATAAAAATGAAAAAAAAATAGCCATGTCCCACTGGATTTTCAATGCATGGGGTGGCAAATACAAAGACCTTATTAAGGATACAGAAATTCCATCATTTATAAACAAACATCTTAACCTGCCCTGCTTCAAGCCCGGAATTATTCTTGAAGGTGGTTCAATTGATGTAAATGGCAATGGAACCTTGCTGACAACAGAAGTCTGCCTTTTAAATAAAAACAGAAATGCTCATCTCGGCAAAAACGAAATAGAAAAATATCTAAAAGAATTTCTTGGAGTAACCAATATTATCTGGCTCAAAGATGGCATAGTTGGGGATGATACTGATGGCCACATAGACGATATAGCAAGGTTTGTTAATCTTTCTACTGTCCTTTGTTGCTATGAGGAAAATAAAGAAGATGCAAATTATAAAATACTTAAAGAAAACTATGAAATTTTATGCGAATCAAAAGACCAGGATGGGAATAGATTAGAGGTAGTAAAATTACCAATGCCGGGTTTTATTGGAGATAAGGAAAGAAGACTTCCTGCAAGTTATGCAAATTTTTACATAGGCAACAGTGCTGTGCTGGCTCCTGTTTTTGGAAAACAAAATGACAAGAAAGCCCTTGAAATAATCCAAAGACAGTTTCCTGAACGCAGTGTTGTTGGAATAAATTGCAGCGACCTTGTGTACGGACTCGGGACGCTACACTGCATCAGCCAGCAACAGCCCGCACTTTAGGGTTTTATAAATGATAATTAAGATTACTCTATTTCTTTCCCTGCTATGGATTTTAAATCCCTTCCTTGGAAACAACCCCTTTTTCAAATAAATAACTGAGCAGGATAAAACCTCCGCAGGGAGAGGCATCATAATTGCAGTCAGGGTCCCTGAAATCGCATCCATCTATGAAAAAATCACATTTTTTGCAGATAATCTCTTTCAGGATATCATCAGACCTGAAAGTTATTTCTTTTACCTGAACCCTTAAACCCTCTGTTTTATCCTGAAACATTTTGTTATCAAGCAAACTTTTCATTATCTCAAATCCCCTGCAGGCAGATTCTTCTTTCTTGCCCTTCTTGTAAAACCTGCAATGCAATTCACAAATTAAATATTTTTTTTGTTCTTTCACAATCATTTTATAAACCTGATAGTTGTCTGCTTATAACTTATAACTCACAGCTGAAATTTTTATGTTTCAGTCATACATCTTCTCAATAACATCCCTGTATTTTTCAAGAATTATCCCCCTCTTTACTTTTAGTGTCGGAGTAAGTTCTTCTGATTCAATTCTGAAATCATCCGCTACAAGAGAGAATCTCCTGACCTTCTCAAAAGTCGCAAGCTCTTTGTTGATTCCATCAGTGATAGACTGGTACAGAGAAATTATTTTTGAGTTGTTTATTAACTCCGGTTTACTGGAAAATTCTATCTTCTCATCTTCAGCATATCTCTCAAGGACTCCAAAATCAGGGACAAGAATCGCGGTTATGAACTTCATCCTGTCGCCTATTACAACTGCCTGAGATATGAACCTGTTTTTCCTGAATGCATTTTCAATCTGCTGTGGCGCAACGTACTTCCCGCCTGATGTCTTTATCAGGTCTTTAAGTCTGTCCGTTATGGTAAGAAAATTATCTGAATCCAGAAAGCCAACATCTCCTGTATGTAACCATCCCTCATCATCAATTACCTTCCTTGTCCCCTCTCCATCCTTATAATACCCCTGCATTATAACAGCCCCTCGTACAAGTATCTCATTCCTGTCTCCAATTGCAATTTCAATTCCGAGCAATGGTTGTCCGACAGTTCCATAACGGACATCATCTCTCCTGTTCAGTGTAACGGCGCAGGTTGTTTCTGTCAGCCCGTATCCCTCCTGAATTACCAACCCCAAATCACTGAAAAACTCGCCAACCTCTTTATACAGAGGTGCACCTCCTGAAATAAGCATTCTCAGCCTTCCTCCAAGCCTCTCTTTTATTTTCGAAAGGACTATTTTCTCAGCAATTAAATTTTTTATATAACTGATTCTGTTTCTTTCAGTCCCCCTGTTTTCCCTGTAAGCTCTTCCGGATTTCAGCGCCCAGTGAAAAAGTTTTTTCTTGAATTCACTTTCCCTTTCAACACCATCCGAAATCATTGAATAGATTTTCTCATACACCCTTGGCACTGAAACAAGAAGCGTCGGCTTGAGCTTTGCAAGGTTCTTTGCAAGGGCTTCGATATTTTCCGAGTAACCAACCCCGCATCCGTTAAATATCACGAAATATTCAACCATCCTCTCAAGAACATGGCTCAGAGGAAGAAAGGATATCAGGAGGTCATCTTTTTCAACCTCAATACTTTTCCCGAGAGCATAAATCTCCGCTGTAATATTGCGGTGAGAGAGCATAACTCCTTTTGGAACTCCTGTTGTTCCGGATGTGTACATTATCGTTGCCATATCAGATGGTTTCACGGTTGATACTCTTTTCTCATAGCTTTCAGAGCCGCTTTCAAGCCTCTCTCTCCCGGTTTCAACAACTTCCCTGAAAGTAAGAGCCTCTTCCGGGGTTCTTTCTGAATTGCTCTCAAGAATAATTATTTTTTCAATGGTTTTCAGTTTACTCCTTATAGAAAGAATCTTTTTCAGAAGCTGCTCGTTTGAAACAACAATTATTTTTGAACCCGAATCATTGATAATGTACTCAAGATGGGACGGGGTCAGGGAAGTGTAAAGGGGAACATCTATCCCTCCTGCCCCGATTGTTGCAATATCACATATCATCCACTGGGGCAGGTTTTCTGAAAAAATAGCAAGCCTGTCCCCTCTCCTGAACCCGAGGGCTTCAAGTCCTGCCGCAAAACATTCAACCTTCTGCAGAAATTCCCTGAACCTTATTGCGTGGAATTTCCCCTCGTGTTTGTACAGGAGAACCTCTTTGTCCGGATATTTTTTTGCAGTCTCTAAAAATAACTTGCCTACCGTGTCCATTTTCTCAAAAAATCCAAAAAGTTTTTAGCCTTGAGTTGCAATTTGAACTTCAGTTTTAATTTTATTGACACAATCTTCATGATTAGTCTATTTTAATATCACATTTAATTTTTTTGTAAATACAGGCAATGAAAAAAAATATTTTTAAAGAAAAACGTGGATATCCAAGAATCAAATCACTTCATTTAAATGCCTATAATTATTTTGATCAAAAAGAATACGAGAAAAGGAAGGGAATTGCCCTTACGTTGAATATCAGCTTGAGCGGAATGTTCATAGAGTCAGGGGTTCCTTTTCCAATACACTCAGTGCTTGAAATAACTCTTGCCCTTGAGGAAATCCTGCTGACATTAAAAGGCGAAGTGAGAAGGTCTGAGATAGCTGAAAATGGAAATTATCACCTCGGAATTTTTTTTGTTGATATCTCCCCTGAATCACAAAAAATCCTCAATACTCTCATTCCCTCATAATTCTGTCTCTAAGTTTCCAATTTATAATCTAAAATTTGCCCTCTCACTTTCTCACCATTGCAGACCTTGCATGGGCATCAAGTCCTTCAATAGATGCAAAAGTTATGAGAAGCCTTTTTAGCTTTAAAAATTCTTTCCTGTTAAAAGAAACAATGCTGATTCTTTTCACAAAATCATCAACTGAGAGAACTGAAGAAAACCTTGCTGTTCCGCCTGTTGGCAGCACATGGCTTGGTCCTGCGGCATAGTCTCCAAGAACTTCCGGAGTATAACTCCCAAGAAACACAGCGCCTGCATTTTCTACCTTAGATACAAGACGCATTGGGTTCTTTACCATTATCTCAAGATGCTCCGGTGCAATCCGGTTTGCAATACCAATACCGTCAGAAATTGTCTCTGTTATGATTATAGCTCCGAATTTTTCAAGCGCCCTGATTGCTATTTCAGAGCGGTTAAGTTTTTTTATCTGCGCTGATATTTCTTTTTTAACCTGAGAAGCTATTTTTTCTGAATTGGTTATCAGAATTGCTGATGCTGTTTCGTCGTGCTCAGCCTGAGAAAGAAGGTCGGCAGCAATATATTTGGGGTTTGCCCCTGCGTCAGCAACAACAACAATTTCAGTGGGACCTGCAACCATATCAATCCCGACCTTTCCGAAAACCATTCTCTTTGCTGTTGCCACATAGATGTTTCCGGGTCCGACAATCTTGTCAACCCTCGGAACTGTTTCTGTTCCGAAAGCCATCGCAGCAATAGCCTGCGCCCCTCCAATCCTGTAGACTTCATCGACTCCGCTCCACCTTGCCGCAACAAGCGGGTACGGGTTCAAATCTCCCTTTGGAGCAGGAAAGCACATTATGATTTTTTTGACACCTGCAATTCTTGCAGGAATTGCGTTCATAAAAACTGATGACGGGTATGATGCCTTGCCTCCCGGAACATAAATCCCAACTGTTTCTATTGCTCTCATCCCCTGCCCGAGGAAAATTCCCTTCTTCTCTGAATAAACACGGCTTCCCTTTAAATACTTCAGGTGATATTTTTTTATCCTTGTCATTGCTGTCCTCATAGCCTTTTTCACATCGCCGGGAACCATATTCTCTGCAGCAATGAATTCTTTTTCTGATACCTTCAGAGTATCAGGTTTGATGTTTACACCATCAAACTTTTTTGTTAGTTCAATCAGCGCTCTGTCGCCGTATTTTTTGACCCTTTCAATTATCCTGCTTACTCTCTTTTCAACCTCCGGCGATTCCTTTCCATGGCGATTCAATAAAGCCTTAAAGAAATTATTAAATTCCCTGCTGTCAGCTTTTATTATCTTCATCATTGTTCCACTCACCCCCTTTCATGATAATGAATTCCTGACCTCTTAAAGACCCTAACCCTTTTTTAAGTAACTAAATTTATTACAAAATAAATCTCTTGACAATCAAAAAAATAGTAATATAGAAATAAAAGGAAATTATTTTAAAGGAGTAATCCAATGCAAAGAAATAAAATATTCCTCATTCTGCTCTCAATATCCCTAATAATCCCTCTCATCAGTTGTGAATCTTCAAGAAAGAAAAAAGAATACCAGAAGCATTTAAGCCAGGGAGAAAAATATTATGCTGAAAGTGATTTTGAAAAGGCAATAGAAGAGTTCAGGCTTGCAGCAGAAATAGACCCTAAATCTGATGAAGCCTATAAAAATATAGCCGTGTGTTATTCAAACCTTTTCCTTGTTAACATAGACCCCTTTCAAAAACCAAAACGTCTTGAGATAGCAAACAATGCAATTAAATATTACCAGAAAGTTATAGAACTAAAACCTAATGATGCTGAGGCGCAACTTAATATTTCAAGCGAGTATGCAAAGATAGGTAATATGTATATGAACGATGGTCAGTTCCCTGAAGCCATTCTATACCTCAAGAAAAGAATCGAAATTGACCCGAACAACTCAGAGGGACATTACACAATAGGCGTCCTTGACTGGGGATTATGCTTTGACAACAGAAAACTTTATAATGTTCTGGGCATGAAAGATTATGTAAACAACCTCAAGGCAAATGAAAGCGCAGTTGAAAAGATAAGCAGGGTTTCAGGGATAAGCAAGGAACTTGTCCCGCAGGTGCTTGACGCAATAAATACAGATGAAGGAACCGTTCTTGGAAAACTGGATAAAAAATCATTAATGTCCCGGATTACGAGTGTCCCGAAAATTAAAAAGGAATATGGAGAAAAGGCAATTGAGTGTATAACAAGTTCTCCTCAGGATATAATAAGCTGTATTGGGAAAATTGAAGGAATCAAACCAGAAGAAGTAAAGATGCTTCACTCTGTTTTGAGCAAAAGCCCTGAAAATTTAGCAAACTACATTCCCCTTGTAGTAAGCGGTGTCAATAAGAATGCTGCTGCAAAGGCTGTTGATTTAATAATAGACCTTATTAAAAATGAAGCAATTGAAGATGGTTTAAAATCCCTTGACAATGCGATAGAACTCAATAAGAATTATCCCGATGCCCTTAATTATAAAGTGCTTCTGTATGTTGAGAAAATAAAGCTTGAAAAAGACAAGACAAAGCAGGATGAAGCTATCAAAACAGCTGCTGATATTTCTGCACAGGCAAGCAAGCTCAGAGACTCTAACAAAACTGATGATATGATAAGCAAAGAAATAGAAGCATTCAAGAAAGCCGTTAATAATGTAAGGGGCAAAAGCAGGATTCAATCTTAGAACAAATCCCCCTCTTCTCCCCCTTTTCTAAAGGGGGAAACAGGGGGGATTATCTCTTAAACTCTAAACCCTCGAACCCTTGAACCCTTCTCTATATAAATAGCGGTGCCAGAACGAGTGTGATTGTGCTCAGAAGCTTTATCAGAACGTGCAGTGACGGACCTGCTGTATCCTTTAACGGGTCCCCTACTGTATCGCCAACTACTGCTGCCTTGTGGGTATCAGAACCCTTTCCGCCAAAGGCTCCGGTTTCAATATATTTCTTTGCATTATCCCATGCGCCGCCGCCATTGTTCATCATTGTCGCCATAAGGATTCCGGTAATTGTTCCTACCATCAGAAGCGCTGCAACAGACTCAGCACCTATGTTTCCTGAAGAAGAAAGATACTTAAATGAAAAACCAACTGAAACAGGAAAAAGAACTGCAATAATACCGGGAAGCACCATCTCCTTTAAGGCACCTATTGTAACTATGTCAACGCATCTCCCGTAATTTGGCTTTGAAGTTCCCTTCATGATACCGGGGTTTTCCTTAAACTGTCTTCTTACTTCATTTATTATACAATACGCTGCCCTTCCGACAGCCCTGATAGCAAGGGCGCTGAAAAGGAAAACAAGCATTGCTCCAAGAAGTCCAGCGACAAAAACCGGCACACGGCTGAGATCTACCTGAATTACTTTATGGGTAATTTTTTGAACCTCGTCAAGATATGCCCTGAAAAGAAGGAATGCTGCAAGCCCTGCGCTTCCGATTGCATATCCCTTTGTAAGAGCCTTTGTTGTATTTCCGACTGAATCAAGCTTATCAGTTCTCTGTCTTATCTTTTCAGGCTGTTTTGACATTTCTATAATTCCGCCTGCATTGTCTGTTATAGGACCAAATGTATCCATTGCAAGGATATATGCGCATGGTGCCAGCATTCCCATTGTGGCAATTGCTGTTCCGTAAAGCCCTGCGCCTGTTACACCAGGCAGTGCAAACTGCCCGCACTTGTATGCAGCCATTATTGCTGCAGACATAACAATAATAGGGGCTGCTGTACACTCCATTGAAACTGCAAGCCCTGTTATGATGTTTGTTGCAGGACCTGTCCTTGAAGCCTCAGCAATAGATTTTACCGGTCTGTATTTAAATTCTGTGTAGTACTGTGTGATGAAAACAAAGGAAAGAGCTGTCAGAATCCCGATTACACCTGCAGCAAAAAACCAGTTATTATTAATGCCAGGACCAGGAGGAAGAAGGAGTTGTACAGCAAAGTAAAAACCTATCATAGCTATCACGGTTGTAACATAATAGCCCCTGTTAAGTGCCTGCATAGGGTCGCCATCTTCTTTTGTTTTAACAACCATAACTCCTACCATTGTGGCTATAAGTCCAAAGGCTCTGGCAAGAAGCGGAAACATAATTCCGCCAAGTCCGAATATCGGGTAAAGGGCGATTCCAAGAATCATTGCTCCAATATTCTCTGCAGCAGTTGATTCAAAAAGGTCAGCGCCCCTTCCTGCGCAATCACCGACATTGTCACCAACAAGGTCTGCAATTACTGCAGGGTTTCTCGGGTCATCCTCAGGAATTCCTGCTTCAACCTTTCCAACAAGGTCTGCTCCGACATCCGCAGCTTTAGTAAAAATTCCTCCTCCAAGCTGTGCAAAAAGAGCAACAAAGCTTGCTCCGAAACCAAATCCTACAATCTGGAGAGGAACAACAAGATACTGATCAGGATCAAGCCCGCCGTAAAAATAAAAAAGTCCGCCAACTCCGAGTAAACTCATCGAAACCACTGCAAGCCCGGAAACAGCGCCGCCTCTCAATGCAATCTGCAATGCCTTGTTTAGGCTTTCCCTTGCTGCTGATGCTGCCCTGATGTTTGCACGGATTGAAACAAACATCCCAATGAACCCTGCAACTGCAGAACAGGCAGCGCCAAGTATGAAGGCAAAAGTTACCTTTAATGCTATTGAAGGTCCAAGCTCTGTTATGTTTGGGCTTGAGCTGTAATTATAAAAAAGAAAAAGTGCAGCAGCAACAACAATGCTTAAGAGTCCGATGGTTTTATACTGACGTCTTAAAAATGCCTCAGCTCCCTCTTTGATTGCGTTTGATATTTCCTGCATCTCTTTTGTTCCGCAATCCTGTTTGAAAACATAGCTTGTCAGATAACCTGCAAATGCAAGAGAAATCACGCTTATTGCGATGATTATTAATAATATTGTAAGCATCTAAAACCTCTCTAAAAAAATGTTAAATGTTAGAATGTGAAAATGTTAAAATGTATCTTAAAGTTTAATACTTAAATTTTGAAGGCGTAGATTTGACTGAAAAGGTCAAAATTGTCAAGCGGAAAATATGGGGGGGCAAAAATTTATGCGCTAAAAAACTTTATTGAACTTCGTTAGAAAATTTTTCAGTCTTAAACTGGTCTCTCACGCTTGGATGGCTTGACCTTATCTTCTCTTGCCTTTCTCTTATCAAGTGCTATCTCAAAAACCTCTCCAACGTTTTCAACAAAAATAAACTTCATTTTCTCCCTGACATTCTTTGGAATATCCTCTAAGTCGTTCTCGTTTCTTTTAGGAAGAATGACAGTGTTTATTCCTGCGCGGTTTGCAGCCATAACCTTTTCCTTTATTCCGCCAACAGGAAGAACCTTTCCCCGAAGCGTTATCTCTCCAGTCATTGCAAGTTCATTTTTAACAGGCCTTCCTGTCAGGAGAGAAGCAAGAGAGGTTGCCATTGTTATCCCTGCCGAAGGACCGTCTTTTGGAATTGCGCCTGCCGGCACATGGATATGAATATCAGAACTATTAAAAAACTTCTCATCTATTCCAAACTGTTTTGCCCTTGACCGCAGATAGCTTAAAGCAGCCTGCGCTGATTCCTTCATCACATCCCCCAAGTGTCCTGTGAGAGTCAAGCCCTTGCTCCCCTTCATCTTTGTGGATTCAATAAAAAGAATATCCCCTCCTGATGGAGTCCATGCAAGCCCTATTGCAACACCCGGTTCATCGGTCCTTTCTGCAATCTCTGAAAAGTATTTCTTGTTCCCTAAAAACTCTTTTATGCTGTCTTTTGTTACTTCAAACTTTCCCTCTTTTCCCTCTGTAATTCCCTTTGCCACTTTTCTGCAGATATTTGCTATTTCCCTTTCAAGATTCCTTAAGCCCGCCTCTCTTGTATAATCTCTGACTATGGAGACTATTGCCTCATCATGTATTAAAAGATTATCATCAGTCAAACCGTTCTCAAAAAGCTGTTTGGGAATTAAATGTTTTTTTGCGATGTGCAGTTTTTCATCCTCCATATAACCCAAAAGTTCAAGCACCTCCATCCTATCCATCAAGGCAGGTGGAATTGGGTCAAGGAGATTTGCAGTTGTAATAAACATCACCTTTGAAAGGTCAAAAGGCACATCAAGGTAATGGTCTGAAAAAGAAAAATTCTGCTCAGGATCCAAAACCTCAAGAAGCGCTGAAGATGGATCTCCCCTGAAATCCATCCCGATTTTGTCCACTTCATCCAACATGAACACAGGATTGTTTGAACCAGCAGTTTTGACTCCCTGAATTATCCTTCCGGGCAAAGCCCCAATATAAGTCCTTCTATGCCCTCTTATCTCAGCCTCGTCCCTTACACCTCCAAGTGAAAGTCTTATGAATTTCCTTCCCAAAGCCCTTGCAATGGATTTTCCCAAAGAAGTCTTCCCTGTCCCAGGCGGACCTGCAAAACACAAAATTGAACCCTTTGCATCCTTTTTAAGTTTTCTTACTGCAAGATACTCAAGAATTCTGTCTTTTACTTTTTCAAGGTCATAATGGTCATCATCAAGAATTATTTTGGCACGCAGGATATCAAGGTTGTCCTCTGTTGAAACTGCCCAAGGAAGCGCAACAAGCCAGTCAAGGTATGTCCTGACTACTGTGTGCTCTGCTGACTCAATAGGTATTACTTTTAACCTGTCAATCTCTCTCTTTGCTTCCTTTTCAGCCGTTTCAGGCATTTTTGCTTCAGCAATTTTTTTCTCAAGCTCTTCAATTTCAGAAGATCTCTCATCCTTCTCGCCAAGTTCTTTCTGTATTGCCTTTAACTGCTGTCTTAAAAAATACTCTCTCTGTCCCTTATTTAACTCAGACTGAACCTCAGATTGAATCTTCGTGCCAAGTTCCAAAAGCTCTAAATTCTTCTGAACAATTGCAATAACTTTTTCCACTCGTATTTTAACATCAAGAGTATCAAGAATCTCCTGCTTCTCCTCAAGGGTTATATTCAAGCTTGAAGCAACAAGGTCAGCAATTCTTCCAGGGTCTTCAATGTTCATAACCATAATCTGAAGCTCTTCAGGAAGATAGGGTATCTTTGAAATAAGATTAGAGAAGTTATTGACAAGAGCAGCCTTTAAAGCATCCATCTCCTTTGATGTCTCGAAAACATCGTCAACAGTTTTTATCTTACCTTTAAAATATGGGGTATATTGGGTACTCTCTATTATACCAATCCTTTTCAATCCCTGAACAAGTATTCTTATGGTTTTATCCGGAAACTTGAGCATCTTGAGTATCACAGCAACCGTCCCAACTTCATTTAACTCCGGTTTTTCACCCTTTTCTCTGTTTGGATTTTTCTCAAGGAAAAGTCCAACCATTTTATCTTCTGCAAGAGAATCATCAATAAGCTTTATTGAATTCTCTCCCGCAACTACAAGCGGTGTTACGGTTGACGGGAAAACAATCATATCCTTCAAAGGTAGGATTGGAAGATCTTTAGGAATTTTTTCATTTTCCTCTTTTTTATCCTGATTTATTTCTTCTCTCTCGCTTTTATCAAAAAAAACCATTACTTCCCTCCTCTTGTAGGGGAATGGCATGTCATTCCCCTAATATTCTATTCTTCTATCTCAACCTTTATTATTTTTCTTCTTTCCTTAAACGGCAATCTTATTTTCAGAATCCCTTCTTCAAGGTTGACTGAAATCTCCTCTGCATTAATCTTTTCCTCAATTTTTATCAGGCGTTCAAATCTGCCATGTTCTATTTCAAGCTGCGTAAATTTTTTTTTGTTTTGTGCGTACGGTTGCTTGCGATTACCTCTCAATCTCAATATTCCATCCTTGTAAGTAATTTCCACTTCGCTTTTATTGACACCTGCAAGCTCAGCAAAAATTATAACTTCTTCGTCTGATTCAACAATATCTATTGAAGGTCTCCATACTGCTTCAAGTGAAAATCTAGAATGTCTGACAAAATTATGGAACCTGTCAAAAAATTCCTCAAAATCCATTATTCCTTCTTCTGGTTTTTTATCATATATATCCATTTTAAACTCTTCTTTCTTAAAAAGACTAAAGATTTACTTTAAGAAGTTTCAACTTTCTCTATAACTCTATATTTTTCATAATTCATTACTCCTTTCAATTGAAAAATTCCATTTTTTCAAGTTGATTTAAGACTCCACTTCTCGTTAATCCTAAAGTCATAAGACAGAAGTTATAGTTTATAAGTTATTTTTCATCCCTTAATCACACCAAGAGGCTTAAGCTGAGCTACTTTTCTGCTAATTCCTGCTCCAGTTACTACATTTACGACATCAGTTACATTTTTATAGGCTTCAGGCACCTCTTCATCAATTGTTCCCCTTCCAGAAGCTTTAACAAATATATCATTCTTCTCGAGTTCTCTCTCTATGGCTCTTCCTTTAACTAATTTTTTAGCCTGATTCCTGCTCATCAGCCTTCCTGCCCCGTGACAGGTGCTTCCAAAGGTTTCATCAAAAGCCCCTTCTGCTCCAACTAATACATAGGAGCATCTCCCCATATCTCCTGGAATTAAAACAGGCTGTCCTGTTGAATAATAATCCCTTGGTATATGATGACTGCCGGGAGGAAAAGCCCTTGTTGCCCCTTTTCTGTGAACACATAATTTTTTTTCCACTCCATTTACAGTATGAGTCTCAATTTTTGCTATATTATGTGCAACATCATAAACCAAATCCATTCCGAGGTCATTTGGCCCAATTCTTAAAACCTTCTCAAAAGTTTCTCTTACCCAGTGAGCTATTATCTGGCGGTTAGTAAAAGCATAGTTAGCAGCGCAAGCCATTGCTCCCATATATCTTTTACCTTCTTCAGATTTTAAAGGTGCGCAGCATAGCTGTTTATCAGGAATTTCTATATCATATTTTCTTATAGCATCAATCATTACCTTAATATAATCATCGCATACCTGATAACCTAACCCTCTTGAGCCCGTATGTATCATTACAGTGATTTTATTTTTCTCTATGCCTAAAATGCCTGCAAGATTTTCATCATATACCTCTGAGACATAACCAACCTCTACAAAATGGTTTCCTGAACCCAATGTTCCAAGCTGGTCTTTTCCTCTCTCCAAAGCCCTCACACTTACAATCTCAGGATTTGCCCCAGAAATACACCCCTCACTTTCTATATGGAGAAGGTCTTCTTCAGTGCCAAATCCCATTCTGACTGCCCATTTTGCTCCCATTTCAAGAACCTTTTTTTCCTCATTGCTGCTTAATTTTAAATCCTTCCTGTGCGAACCAACTCCAGTTGGTATATTGGAAAACATGACGTTGGTTATCTCCCTGATTCTTGGTTTAACATCTTCCAGAAAAAGATTTGAACTCAACAACCTGACCCCGCAGTTTATATCATAACCCACACCCCCTGGAGACACAACCCCTTTATCAACATCAAAGGCAGCAACACCTCCAATCGGGAAGCCATAACCCCAGTGTATGTCAGGCATTGCAAAGGAAGCCTTGACTATGCCTGGCAACTGAGCCACATTTGCAACTTGTACTAAACTCTCATCCTGCCTTATGGTTTCAATCATTCTTTCATCAGCATAAATCACACCATCTACTCTCATCCTCCCTTTTTTAGGAATTTTCCATCTGTACTCATCTATCCTCTGCAACTCCATCTTTTCTGCCATTCAACTCACCACCTTTATAAGTTCACTATAGTAAACGACAAAAATAAATTGACATATCTCAATCCCGATAGACGGGGTTTTCTACCCCCGTCTCGGCGGGACAAGAATGTCCCGCCTATCGTATGGGATGTTACTTATGTCGTTCACTATAGTTTTTAGTAGTAGGTTATAATTTATTTATACATCCATAATAACCCTTGTATGCCAACCAATATCATCTTTTATAATTTTAAGCTGATGATAGGTAATTGCCTTTACTGTTGTATTTATGATATGAACTCCATCGTCATATCTTTCACCTCTAATTTCAGCAACTAGTTTCAACCATTCAACCTCTTCAGGGCTTTTTTTTTCTTTAAATGAAAAAGCGACTTCTTTATCCTTCTCTGTATTATTTTTAGATGCTATTATTTGACAAAAATCCTGTTTTTTATCTTTTGAAGTTATAGATGATGTATTTAGCTCTATAATCTTGAATTCTTTTAATATAATTCTTTCTTTATCATATATATATAAAAGCTCTCCAAGCCAGTTAACCATTATTTCATCAAGGTCCCTTCCTGTTACAGTTACACTTTTTGAAACTTTACTTTTCACAAGTGAGAGATCTGTTATTATGTCAAAAAGAGCATAGCCTGCATTAGAAAAAAGTTGAGGCAGGTTTTCCCCAAAAACCTCAATCCCTATATCTGATGTATGATCAATTAATCTGTATTTTTCCATATTCAAAGTTTGCTCCATAACGCCAATTAAAATATTTATAAATTTTATATTTTCTTCTATGTTCATTATATTCCCTAGTCGCTGATATATCAACAGGAGAGTAAAAAAGTATTACTGAAACAGTTATAATTTCAGATAACAAAGCTTAAAGAAAAGATTATTTTGACATTTCAAGACAGGATGGCTTCTCTCAATATCTTTGCTGCATCTTCTGGTAGTACCGGATTTGCATAAAGCCCTGTTCCCCATTCAAAACCCATCATATCACTGCATCTTGGTATTATTTCCCAGTGCCAGTGATATTCATTCACCAATCCGCGCTGAAACGGTGCAGAGTGGAGTACCATGCTGTAGGAAAGATTTCTCAGGGCTTTTTTTATTCCGGTCATAATTTCTTTAAAAATAATTGCCTGATCCTTTAACACATCATCACTGATTGCACCAAAGTCTGAAACATGCGTTTTAGGAGTAATGCATATTTCAAAAGGAAACTTTGATGCATAAGGACTAAAAACCAGAAATTTATCAGATTCTTTTATGATTCTCTTGCCTATATTTATCTCCTCATTAATTATATCACAATAAATACATCTCTCTTTGATTTTAAAATAATCTATGGAATTGTTCAACTCCTCATCAACTCTCTTAACAACAAATGGCATAGCTAAAATATGGGAATGGGAATGGCTGTAGTGGGTTGTAGGTATGCCGTGGTTTTTAACAATAATTATATGCTTGAATCTTGTATCCTTTCTTAAATCAAGGGCTCTCTGGCGATATACACCAAGTATAATTTGCAGCTGGTCAATTTCCAATTCTGTCCAGTCTGCATCGTGCTCAGGAGTTTCAATAACAACTTCATGGGCACCGACAGCGTTCATCATATCATACATTCCATGCCCTCTTTTTTTTAAATCCCCTTCTATTCTCAACAACGGAAACTTATCAGGAATGACTCTTACTCTCCATTTGCTCCTGCTGTCTTCACTCATAGGGTCTTTCACAGCTAATATTTCAACAGGAGATTTCTCCTCATTTCCAGGGCAAAAAGGGCAAATATGCTTTTCCTCTTCTGTGGTTGTAGTAACATATTCAGATAATTTATTGTTTCTGTCATCTGAAACAATAACCCATCTTCTTATTATAGGATCTTTGCGAAGCTCAGACATATCATTTTCTCCCTTCTTCCTTTCTGAAAATTGCCTCAAGAAGCCTTATCAGTTCTTCATAATTAATGGGTTTATTAATGTAATCATACGCCCCCTTAACAAAAGCATCAAGATAGCTTCCAACCTCACCAAAAGCTGTTACAATTATAACCGGAAGTTCCGGGTCTGTTTTTTTTATATTTTTTAAAAGTTTAAGCCCTCCTATTTCAGGCATCCTTAAATCCGTAATAATAACATCATATTTGTTGAGCTCCATTTTTTTTATCGCTTCTTTACCATTAAAACATACCACAACCTCATATCCGTCCTCTGAAAGAAGCTTTGATAATGTCTCAACCGCGTGTTTATCATCATCAACAAGTATGATTCGCTTTCTTACTTTTGATGAATCTGATAAATTCATTTTTATCTCCTTATTATGAATTATAAATTACAAAAATCATGTTTTAACAGGAATTATTATTGTAAAAGTTGTTCCTTTCCCGGGTAGACTTTCAAAACTGATTTTCCCGCTGTGATCCTCAATTATCTTTTGAGCAATTGATAGCCCGAGCCCTGTTCCTTTCTCCTTTGTGGAATAAAACATATCAAATATATTCTCACCATCTTTTATGCCAATCCCTGTGTCTCTTATCTTCACTATAACACCCTCATTATCCAGCAAGGTGCTAACCTCCAGACTCCCGCCTCTTGGCATTGCTTCAAGAGAGTTTGTTATTATGTTAAGAAAAATCTGTTTTACTCGTCCTGAGTCCATAGGAATTGAAGGCAGTTCAGTATAATTTTCATTTATTATAACGCCTTTATCTTTTGCTTCAATTTCAATAAGCTTTAAAGTTTCTTTAAGCACACGATTAATGTCATTCTCAATAAAATTCTTTTTTGAGACTTTTGAAAGGTCAAGAAAATCTTCTGTCAATTTATTAAGCCTGCTTATTTCTTTTCTGACAATATCTATCAGAATTACGGCCTCATCTTTTATATCTGCATTTATTTTTGAAATCCTTCTCTCAAGCAGGGTTAACTGTAAATTTATTGAGTTGAGCGGGTTTTTGACCTCATGAGCAAGGGCCGATGCAAAGATGCCGATTAAAGCGAGTTGTTCTGACCTCTCAAGGCGTGTCCTCGTCCTGTGCTGTTCCGTTGTATCCTTCACATATTCTACTATCTGGACAATTTCACCATTTTCATTTCTGAGAGGGAAGGCCGTTACATCTGCATAGAATTTGCTTCCGTCGTCTCTCTCCATAATCTCCTCTGAAAACGAAGGGGCTCCCGTTCTTTGTGCAATCTCGACAGGGCATGAAGGGCACTTGCTTTTTCCTTTTTTTAATTCTCTGAAGCAAACCCCTCCAATAATCTCTTCAGGTGTTTTACTAAACATTTTCGCAAATGCTCTATTGGTATTCATTATAACTAAATTTTTATCAATCAGAGTAATACCGTCTGTTATTCCGTCAAAGATAGCCTGGAGTTCTGTCTTGACTCTGAGAATTTCCCTTGAAGATCTCTCCTTCTCTTCAAGGATAACTCTCCTTGTATTAATCCTTACAAGCAAAAATGCTCCTGAACTTGAAGAGATTATAATCAAAAAAACCAATATCAATGTATTTACAAGATTAATTTTTAACAATTCCTCAACCTCTGAAACAGGCGCAACAACGCCTACGGACCATAAATCATCCCCAATCTGTACAGGCGCATAGGCAATAAAATTTGCATGACTTCCCCTAACTGAATACCTCCCGGTTCCCAATTTCCCCTGAACCATCTCTTTTTCTGTAGAAAATGAGCTATGGCAGGAAAAACATTTTTTCTCAGAAGTAAAAATATTTTTATTTACCATTTCCGGATGTTTTATATGGCTGAGTAAAATCCCGTTTTTATCAATAAGCCACGCAAATCCATTTTTTCCTGATTTGACTGGGAGTATGTAACGTTTTATAATTTTTTCTATTTCAACTTCAAGCAACACAGCACCTAAAAATCTTGACTCGCTGTATGATGATGAATCTTTAGAGGATTCGTCCTTATTACTTTTTAATACCAGAGGAAATATCATAACAATTGCAGGTCCCTTCCTGTTAAAATAATCCATTATAATAAGCGAATGCCCTGTTATTCTGGATTTTATAAAATAATTAATTTTGCTGTAATCCCTCTCAGGCTCTCCATATCCGATTTTTGATGAAAAGTACCTGGTTTTCCCCTCTCTGTCCACAACACCCAAAAATCTTACATACTCTTTTTCCTGACTATACAACACTTGTATTCTTCCCATAGTCTCTTTTTTCATATCTTTGACAACCTGGTAATTTGAAAAGAGTTCAAGTTTATCAATTAACTCTGAAAAATAATCTTGAATGTCGCTTGCAACTTCCTTTGCCAGCAATAACTGCTGGTAATTGAACTGGTCTGCAAGGGTATTTTTGCTTGAATAATAAATCCTGTAGGCAAAGAAAATAATAATAGATAAAAAGAGTATCAAAATGATAATTAATGAAACTATCTGTTTCTGTGCTTTTTTCATAAAATAAAAATATTTAGTTATTTTTTAGTTGATTTTAAAAAACAATATAATATGATTAATAAAATTTATTATATCTTCATGCTAATAGCAAATCAATGCTAATAGCAAATTCGATATATTAACCAGAAGGAGGTGATTTATGATGGGTTCAAAGAGTTTATTAAAAGTAATGGTCGTCCTCATAGCTTCTTCTCTACTTTTCACTGGGTGCGCTTGGCGTGCTGAGTGTTTAAAGGCAAGAGATGAAGCTGTAAAAGCATCTCAGGATTCACAGGCTGCGCTTCAGGAAGCAAAAAGTACCGCAGCAAAAGTAGAGGGAGCAACTGGAAAAGCTGAAGCTGCTGCAAGCAAAACAGACGCTGCTGCTGCCAAATGCGATGGAGTAGACGCTGCTGCAAGCAAAGCAGACGCTGCTGCTGCCAGAGCTGAAGAAGCTTCTAATAAGGCAACAGCCGCTGCAGAAAAAGCTGAGGCTATCTTCAACAAGATAATTAAAAAATAATTACCTGAATTTAAAAGCGCAAAGCCTTTACAATGTTCTGGCTTTGCGCTTATTTTTTTTCACTTGTTGTGGCAGGAACAACAGATATGCAAACAGGCAAACCGCTTTTTTCTTCCAAAGCTGATTTAATTTTTTCAATATCAACCTTATCAATGTAACCTAATTTCCCTAATAAGCTGATTGTTTCTTTCACAGGATTCTTCACCACACCATAAATATCATTATATACTTCAATATAGAGTTTATTATTTTTAATTCCAATTTTTACGGGCTGGTATAATATTTCAACTGTTGTTCCGACATTAGCTATTCTGTAAAAAAACTCCATATCCTCAGGATACAATCTTATACAACCATGCGTAGTAAGCCTTCCAATTGACCAGGGGGAGTTTGTTCCGTGAATTCCGTACCCCCTTGAAAGTGAAAGAAAGTATTTTCCTAGAGGATTATCAGGTCCCGGAGGAACAACTGTTTTAGGTTCCTCCATTGTACTTCTGATTGATTTCGGAACATACCATGTCGGGTTTTCTTTTTTTCCTGTTACTTTAAATTTTCCTTTGGGAGTCTGCCAGTCCTCCATTCCCAAACCAATTGGAAATGTATATAAAGAATTTGTCTTTGGAATGAAATAATAAAGCCTCATTTCAGGTATGTTTATCACTATCCCCTTGAAACTGCACTCAGGCAAAATCCATTCACTTGGAATTACCAAGATTTCATCTTCTGGCGGTATCCAAGGGTCTACTCCGCTGTTACAAATCTTAAGCTCAGCAAACCCCAGACTAAAACTTCTGGCAATATCAAGCAACGTGTCTGTCTTCCTAATTTTATATACCTTAATTTCTCCAATCATAGGCGTTGGAAACTTTGTTAAATTATTTTTAATCTTCTGGTTATAATAATATAACCCTTTTGAATCTGCTGAAAATCCTGGTTCAGCAAAAAGTAGGATTAAAAATACCAAAAAAACAGATATTTTTTTAAAGCACTCAGTCATTTTCTCTTGTCCTCTCTAAATATTTTTTATATTATGCATGAATATTCTTCAAAATAAATTTCAAGAAAGATTTATGAAAACTGTTTACATCATGAAATATTTTAAAACGACTTTTTCTGTTTTGTTTATCATGTCTCTTTTTTCATTTTCTTCAAACCACCTTAAGATTGCCCAGGCAGATGAAGCATTAAAATTTCAGAATAACATAAAAGATAAGGAAAGACAAAGAATAGAATCTGATATCTCCGTTAAAAGCAATATTTCATCTGCCTTAATAGTAAAACAATTTTTGAGAAAAATCTCAATAGAAGAAAGCAAAGAAGACATAAAAATCGTAGTTTATAAATCAAATAAATTAATTGAGGTTTATAAAAACGGCAATTTGAATTTCTCTCAAAATATTCTTTTAAGTCCTTTCTGGCGCGAGAAAAAAGAGATGCGTGGCGATAAAAAAACCCCTGAGGGAAAATACTATGTCTGCTGTAAAAAAAATAAAAGCAAATACAACTATTTTATTGGAATCAGTTATCCCAATGACCTTGATGCGCTTTATGCGCTGAAGAAAGACCTTATTTCTGTCAAAGAATTTATTTCAATTGATAAGGCAATAAAAGAGAGAAAGAAACCTCCTTGGAATACAAAACTTGGAGGCTACATAGGAATTCACGGGACAGGGAAAGATAAAGAATTTGAATCAAAGTGGAAAATAAACTGGACAGACGGCTGCATTGCCATCAGTGATGATGCCATGGAAAAGGTTTACAATATTGTGGAAATCGGAACCCCTGTAATGATTCTGCCATAAAGTCTGGACACGTGTAAGATGCCATTACACTGGTTTAAGAAAAAATATTTTCTCTCTCTTTATTCTGAATTTTAACCTCTGGCTTTACACAGTGTACATAGCATCCGCCTCATTAGTTATTTTCAGAAGTCTTGATTCAAGCTCTTTTCTTTTTTCTTCCAAGACATCATCTGAAGAATCCTGCTCAACAAACATAGGCTCTCCGTATTTCATACATATTCTTGAAAATGGCTTTGGGACAATGAACCTGTCCCAGCTGTTGAAACTCCATTTTTTTTCTGCTCCAACCGTAACAGGCAGTATTGGCATACCAGTACTCTTTGCAATCTGGATTATACCCAGTTTAACATTATATATTGGTCCTCTTGGCCCATCAGTAGCAATTCCTACTATATGCCCCTTCTCTAAAACCTCTATTATTTCGCGGGTTGAACTTATTCTTCCCCTTGAACTGGAGCCTCTTACAGGAACTATACCAAAGCTCTCAACAACCCTTGCAATCATCTCCCCATCCTTGCTGTAACTTATCAAAACTCTCCCGTTGCTCTTTTTAAAGTGGTAAATGAGATATAAAAATCTCTGATGCCAGAATGCATACAAAATTGAAGGATAATCTTTTTTAAGTCTCTCTTCAGACTCTCTGCCTATGATTTCTACTCTGTAACTTTTTGCTAAAAGATTAAATATTCTGGTTCCAATCTTCTTAATCAAAAATAAAATAATTCTCTGACGAAACCTTTTCAATTTAAAAACTCCGCAATCTCCTTTGCAGCTATCATGCTTGCACCGCTTCCTCCAAGACTGGAGGCAATTTCAGAAAGCTTTCGCTCTATAGATTTTCTCTTCTTTTCTGACTTTAAAACTGAAATAACATAAGCAGAAAGATTCTCACCGTTTACTTCTTCCTGTTCAAGTTCAGGAACAATCTCTTTTCCTGCCATTATATTTACCAAACCCCATTGTTTAATCTTGAGCATTCTCCTTCCAATAATCTCTGTTATTTTGGATAATCTGTATACAATTAACATCGGAGAACCAAGAATTGCTGCTTCAAGGGTTGCAGTGCCGGAACAGATGATGGAAATATCAGAAACTCTCATAACTTCGTGGGAATTCCCATCCACAACTTTCACCTCAACACCCTTGCCGCTTATAATTTTTTTTACATAAGATTCATCAACCTCTTTTGCTCTTGGAAGAATAAACTGAGCATCAGATATCTTTTCTCTAATCAGCAAAGCACCATCCATCATTGATGGAAGGAGAAACCTTACCTCCTTGTTTCTGCTTCCTGGCAGTATTCCGATTATTGGAGAAGAAGGATTTAATCCTAACTGCGAACATATGAGCTCTTTATCGCTATCCGCATTGATTACATCAAACAACGGATGGCCAATAAATCTTACATCAACACCCGCATTTCTGTATATATCAACCTCAAATGGAAGGATGACCAGCATTTTATTAACTCTTTTTTTTATCTTTTTTATTCTCCCGCTTCCCCATGCCCATATCTGTGGACTTATGTAATAGATTACAGGAATGTTCCTGCCCCTTATTTCTGCAGCAATGTGCAGATTAAATCCCGGAAAGTCCAAAAGGACTGCAGCATTGATTGTATTCGTATCAAGCAGTTTCAATATGTCTCTTTTAATCTTTCTTATAAGTGATACCTTGGAGACAGCTTCCCATAACCCTATGACCGACATATCTTTTACATCATATAATATCTTAACCCCCTCTTCCCGCATCTTCTCTCCGCCTGTACCAACAATATTTATTGATGAATCGATTTTCTTTAACTCATGAACCAATTTTGCCCCATAAAGGTCTGCCGATTTGTCACCAACTATTATTAGCAAAGTTTTGTTTTTTGATGATGGATTCATTCTGTTAAATTAAAAAAATAAAATGCAATAATGATAAATCACAATCAAAAGATGTATTAAGAAAAGATATTTTTACCTTAGGTTTAAATTTATGATTTTTAATTTTATGGCATGCTTTATATTCAAGCCCTGTTTCAAATGTCAGCACATATATCTATTCATTTTTCTGAAAGGGGTATATTATACCTTTTTATTTCCCTTCAGCGAGTTGATTATTTTTAAAGCAATATCAAGAGATCTCGTTTCATCTTTCTCTTTTAAATTTCTCTTGTCTTCATTTTCGATGCAGTCAAGGAAATGTTTTATCTGAAGTTTAAGCGGATTATCCTTATAAACAAATAATCTTTCTATAAATGATTCCTGCTTGTACCGTATCTCCTCCCTGCTTACAAAGTAACCTGAATCAGCACGCCTGTGGATATGAATATCCTGATCAGTATAATCAAGAAAAATATATGCATCACGCTGTGTAATTGCCAGTGTCCTTAGCTTGTGCTCCGAAGCCCTGCTTGCTGTAATTGTAGCTATGCATCCGTTCTCAAAAAGCATCTGAACTGTTGCAATATCTTCCTTTTCTGAATAGACAGACCTTCCAAGAGCGCTATAATTCAAAATATCTGAATCAACAAGATTTAAAATTATATCTATATCATGTATCATCAAGTCCATTATAACGCTGTCATCTTTAACTCTTGATATAAAAGGACCTATTCTGCGGCTCTCAATCAGAAGAGGATCTTTGATTATCTTCTTTAATTCCTGCACAGCACCATTGAATCTCTCAACATGTCCAACACGGATAACAAGGTTCTTCCTTTTGGCAATATCAAAGAGTTCTTCAGCCTCCCCAAGGGTTGTAGTAAACGGTTTTTCAACGAGCACGTGAACCCCTGCTTCAAGGCAATCCTTAGCTGCTTTGTAGTGTAAGGCTGTTGGAACAGCTATGCTTACAGCCTCAACTTCATTCAATAACTCCTTATAATCAATATAGGCTCTGATTCCGTATCTCTCGGCAAGTGCTTCAACTTTTTCTTTATCAACATCAGCTATTCCTATTAACTCAGCATTAATTAACTGCTCTGCGTATACATTTACATGATAATGCCCCATATGGCCTGTACCTATAACTCCTGTTTTTATTTTTTTCAACTTCCTAATCTCCTTTGGAAAACAACCTGAATCTTTATCTGTTGAAGCTGCCTTATTTACAAATCCCTCTTTCAGAATTTTCTATGAATCCTACAAGGTGATCAATCTCATTGCATTTTGGAATTTCGCTCTTAATTCTTTCAAGCGCCTGAGACACATTCAGTCCTGACTGAAAAAGAAAACAATATGCCTCTTTCAGGCAGTCAATCGCTTCTTCTGGAATATTATTCCTTTTCAGTCCGATTATGTTGAGCCCATAAGGTTTGGTTGTAACACCCCTGACAATAACAAAAGGAGGAACATCTTTTGATACTCCTGAAAACCCGCTTATCAATGCAAGCTTTCCGATTTTGCAGAACTGGTGTATTCCAACAAACCCTGAAATTATTGCTCTCTCTTCAACCTTTACATGCCCTGACAGACCTACATAGTTTGTAATTACAACATTGTCTCCTATTTCGCAGTCATGGGCAACATGGGAATATGCCATAACCATAACATTGCTTCCTATAACAGTTGCCCTTTCTTCCTGAGATGACCTGTGAATAGTTACAAATTCTCTTATCTGAGAATTATCACCTATTTTAACAAAAGACTTTTTATCTCTGAATTTCTGGTCCTGAGGTTTCCCTCCAATTTTTGCTCCTGATGACACCTCACATTCTTTTCCAATGGTAGTCCACTTTTCTAAAAGCACATTTGATGCAACCTCTGTATTATCACCTATGAAAACTTCTTCTTCAACAACCGTATAGGGACCTATTATCACATCCCTCCCAATCTCAGCTTTGGGATGAACTACTGCAGTGGGATGAATTTTCATTTATCTTTCCTCATTAAATCGCTTATTCTGAGATCAGAAACATAAGCCTGAAGTTTCCCTTCAGTAACAAGAACATCCTCTACAAAAGCCTTCCCGTCAACTCTCCAGATTCTGTCCCTTCTCTTTGTAACAACAATCTCCATTTTTAGCTGGTCGCCGGGTACAACATTTTTTCTGAATTTGACCTTATCCATGCTCATGAAATAGATGACCTTTTCTGCATCACCGGTTGAAACAAGCAAAAGCAAACATCCCAGTTGTGCCAGTGCTTCAATAATCAAAACTCCGGGCATAACCTTGTGCCCCGGAAAATGTCCAGGGAAAAAAGGTTCATTGGCAGTTACATTTTTTATTCCGACTATCCTTTTGTTATTTTCTATTTCAACCACTCTGTCAACAAGCAAAAAAGGATATCTGTGAGGAAGAAGTTTTTCTATTTCATTTATATTCAGCATATATAAACCTCTAATCTTTCTATTTTTGTTTTTCTTTTATTGCCAATTTCTGTTCTAATTTTAAGATTTTCTTTTCAAGTTTTTTTAACTTCTTGAAAAATTCCGGAAGTTTCGGAAGGCACACCTGAGTCCTTCTCCATTTATGGTGAGGATAAGCCGGAGCCCCGCTTACAACTGAATTAGCTTTTATATCCTTTCCTACACCTGATTTTGCACCAACTACCACATAATCACCAATCCTGACATGGTCAGCAATACCAACCTGTCCTGCCAAAAGAACATTATCCCCTATAACGCAGCTTCCAGATATTCCAACCTGAGATACCAGTATGTTATTCTCGCCTATTGTTACATTGTGTCCAATCTGAACCAGATTGTCTATCTTGGTCCCTTTCTTGATAATAGTTTTTCCAAGAGTAGCCCTGTCAATAGACACATTCGAGCCTATTTCAACATCATCCTCAATAACCACTGAACCAACCTGTGGAATCTTGATATGTTTTCCATTCTCTTGTACAAATCCAAAGCCATCGCTTCCAACCGAAGTCCCGCTGTGGATTATCACTCTTTTTCCTATCTCTGTGCCTTCCCTGACTGAAACATTTGGATATATGATCGTGTCCTCATCAATTTTTGAATTTCTGCCTATGAAACTTCCAGGCATAACAGTTACCCTGTCGCCTATTTCCACATTATCTTCAATAACAACAAAGGGGTAAACTGACAGGTCCTTCCCAAACCTTACATTTTCTCCAATAACAGTGTTTCTATCAACACCAACGGGCTTTCTTTTTTCAACATAAAAGAGGTTAATAAGCTTTGCAAATGCCATATACGGGTTTGGAACAATTATCATTGCTCTGTTGCAATCAGGTATCTCCTTTGCAACAAGTATTGCTGATGCGTGAGTCTTATATAACAGAGGAAAAAATTTTGGGTTAACAAAAAAAGTAATATCTCCTTCCTTGGCTTCCTCAATCCCTGAAACGCCTGAAATTGAAATATCACTCCTGCCGACTACTTTCCCTCCAACAATTTCACCTATCTCTCCAAGACTCTTAATCATTAAATCAACCCCTTTCATTTTTTATTCTACTTTTAACCCTTTCCTTTGCCATTGTAGAGTTTTATCACTTTGTCAGTAATATCAATTGCAGAAGATGTGAATATAGCATTCTGTCTTTCCATTATCAAAGAAAACTTCTCCTCTTCACCCACCGTCCTTACGAGCTCAATAATGTCTGAGAGTATCTTATCAGTAAAATTTTTATTCTTTCTCTGAAATTCATCTTTAAGGTCAGTCTGATGCCTTCTGTATTCTTTCACTTTCTTGTCATATTCCTCCTCCTTCTCCTGTTTAACCTTCTCGCTCCAGAGAGAACCTCTCTTTGTTATTTCCTCTTCAAGTTTCTTAATATCATCTTCCTTTGCATTAAGCTCTTTTTTCTTTTTTTCAAACTCAACCTCAAGAAGTTTTACTGCCTCTTTCCCTTTTAACGACTCATTAAGAACTTTTTGCAAATCTACAACTCCAATCTTTGACGTCTCAGCATTTGCCATTTGCGGAATTGCAATAATTAATATAAGAGTAAAAACCTTAAATAAATATTTCATAAAAAATCTCCTGTGTCTTGGTTCTTAGTTTTAAGTTTTTAGTTTTAAATTCCATTTTCTAAATTTCTCTTTTAAATATTTTGCTGCTTAATTTTGCTTTTTAATAGAATGTCCCTCCTACTCCAAAGTGGAATTGTGTCGCTGATTCCCCCTTCTCTTTGTCAAGTTTATATCCAATGTCTATACGGACAGGACCTATTGGCAGAAAAAGCCTTGTACCTACTCCCACGCTTTTTTTCACATTACTGAGCAAATTTTCACTGTTCAGGACTGCATTGCCTGCATCAAAAAACAATATAAGCTGCACCTGATTTGGCAGGATTGGAATAATGTATTCTGCATTAAATACAATCTCTTTGTTTCCTCCGATTTTATTTTCAAACTTGTCCGCAGGTCCTATATCTTCATTCTGGTATCCCCTGATAGTCCTTGCACCTCCGAGTTTGAACCTTTCATAGACAGGAACACTTTTTCCATTGTAATCATCAACGTAACCAAAAGTGCCGTGGAGAAGAAGCGCAGTATCACCCCACATTGGATAATACTTGCTGCTGTCAACTATTATCCTGTAAAAGTTTATGTCTCCCCCAAGAAAAGCACCTGCATGCTCATAGGATATTTCGTGCCTTGTTCCGCTTGTTGGAAATAATGGATGGTTTCTTGTATCTCTTGTAAAACTGTAAAGGTTACTTATTGTAGTGTTGCTTCCCTCGAACTGTTTAATTATGTCTGATGATTTTATGTCAATGTTTGAAAGGCTCTCATTAACATATTTTGGAGAGAAAAATGCCCATACTCTTTCAAAGACCCTAAATCCAAACCTCACCCTTCCGCCTGTTTCCTTTCTTGTGTAATCATCATTGAAATCCTCTGACCTCCTGTTAAAAAGGTCAAAGCCTGCGCTTATAGGCTTATCCATAAACCAAGGATTGGTGAAGCTCAGGTCAAACTGTGTTGTCCTGGTGCTGAACTGGCCGCTGAGAGAAATTCTGTACCCTCTCCCGAAAAGGTTATCTTCAGAAACACTTATTACTCCGACTAAGCTCTCAGCAGAACTGAATCCGCCGCCAAATGTAAGAGTGCCTGTTGGTTTTTCCTCAACATTCATTTCAAGGTCAAGGCGATTTTTCCCTTTCCCTCTCTTTGTTTTAGCCTTAATGTCTCCAAAAAACCCAAGGGCATAAATATCATCTCGGCTTTGCCTCAGCTTCAGGCTGTTGACTGGGTCTCCTTCAGCAATATTAAGTTCCCGCCTTATCACTTTATCCTTTGTCTTATAATTACCTGTGATTTCAATTCTTCCAAGATAATATCTTTCACCCTTGTCAATGGTGATATTCATGTTGATAACAGGAAGGTCTTTTGGGAATTTCCTTACAGGAATAATATCAGCAAAAAGATATCCCTTCTGAGCATGCATATCACTTAGTGCAATAATCCCGTTTTCAAGTTTGCCACGGTTGAAAATGGAGCCCTTTTTAAATCCAAGAATACCCGCAACTTCCTTGTCTGAAAACAAAGTATTTCCCCGTATGTCAATTCTTCCTACCTTAAACTGCCTTCCCTCCTTTATGGGGATAATAAGAAACATATTCTTTCTGTCGCTTGAAAGCTCTATCCTTGGCTCATCTATCTCAACTTCTATGAAACCATTGTCCTGATAGAAAGAATCTATTTTTTCCAGATCCTTTTTAAAAACATCCTCTTTAAAATCACCTGCTGAAGTCGCCCATGCAAACAGCCAATCCTCTTTTGTATCCATAACAGCTTTTATCTGTTTATCTGTAAAGGCATTGTTCCCTTCTATTATTATTTTTTTCAGGGTTACCTGATTCCCTTCAGTAATATTAAACACAACCTCAACACTGTTTTTTGGCATGGGTTTTTGTGTATAGGAAATTTCAACAAGATAATATCCCTCGTTCTGATAGAGGGTTCTGATTTTTTTAATTGAAGCATCAATCTCTTTTCTTGACAAAATTGTATCAACTATAAGGGTAATTTCTTTCTTTATCTTTTCTGTATCAATAAGCTTGTTTCCGCTAACAGTTATAATCTTTACAGTTGGTTTTTCAGAAACAATATAGGTCAGAATAACTCCTCGCTGCACTTTCTCTTTCTCGACCTGAACATCTTTAAAAAAACCAAGGTCAAAAACAGCGCTTATATCCTTGCTTATCTGTTCAGAAGATAAAAATGTCCCTGCCTTGGATTCTATTTTAGAAAGGATTGTTGAGGTCTCAATCTTTTTATTTCCCTGAACCTTAATTTCAAAAATCTTTTCCCTGCCATCATCTTCATCAGCAGCGTTGCTATCAGCAAAAAAGACTGAAAAAGTTAACAGGACTATCAGAAGCATGAAAAAGTTCTTCAATAAATAAATCCCCTTGAAAACCACCTCTTTATAATAAAATACATAGCGCATCCTCACCTTGGGTTTGCAGCAATGAGCCTCAAATCCAAGTTTTTTTAAATATCAACTAAATAAGATTTTGTAAATAAAAATTAAGAATTCATTTTATAAATTATCTTTAGTCCTTCAAGCGTCAGGAAAGGATATACTTTTTTGATTTTCTTTGATTCTGAAGCAATAACCTCTGCCAAGCCACCGGTTGCAACAACAAAACTTTTTTCTCCGAGTTCTTTTTCAAGGCGACTGATAAGCCCGTCAACTAGCCCTGCATAACCAAAAATTATACCTGACTGCATGCTGTTTGCAGTGTTTTTGCCCAAAACCCTGTCAGGTTTTTTCAATTCTATCCTCGGCAGTTTTGCAGCCCTCTGAAAAAGCGCCTCAAGTGCAATCATTATGCCGGGGACTATAATCCCTCCCCTGTATTCAGCATTTTTGGATATTGAGCAGAAAGTCGTTGCTGTCCCGAAATCAACAACAATTGTAGGTCCGCCGTATTTTTTGAATGCTGCTACTGCATTGACAATCCTGTCTGCCCCAACCTCCTTTGGATTATCATAAAGAATCCTGAGCCCTGTTTTTGTTTCTGAATCAACTATAATAGGAACCACATTGAAATACTTCTCAGCCATCCCAACTAGTGGAGAAATTATTGGAGGAACAACAGATGAAATTATCATTGAATCTATCATTTCAAACTTTACTTCACTTGAAAAATTAAAAAGGTCTCTGAAAACCACTCCATACTCATCAACTGTTCCGTCTTTCTTTGTGGTTATTCTCCAGTTCACAACAAGTCTGTCTTTATCATAAACGCCAATTACCGTATTTGTATTGCCCACATCAACAACTAGCAACATTTGAAAACTCCTTTATATAAAATGGTTCAAGGAATTGTAACAATCTTTCTCTCCCCATTATCATCAACATACACCACAGAACCCTCAATTACCATTCCATCATCTATGGAAACGCCATTATCAATAATTGCCATTTTCATCCTGACACCACTCCCTACCCTCACATTTTCCAAAACCACTGATTCCACTATAGATGTATTGTTCCCAACTTGGCAATTTTCTCCAAGAACTACAAGTTCCAGATTAACATTTCCGCTGGCAATCATGCAATTTTTTCCGGTAAAATAACTCTCAATCTCATATTTTCTTTTAATGAAAGGAATCCGGTTCTGTAAAATCTCCTTGTGAACTTTTAGGTATCTCTTAAGCGTTCCAATATCATTGAAGTACCCTGAAAGCTGATAACTGCACACCTTTTCTCCTTTCTCAATAAGCATTGGATAAACCTGCGCATTTATCTCATAGAAAATACCTGAGGGAACAAAATCAAAGATTCTTGATTCAAAAATATGAACTCCTGCAAATACTTTTCTCCGAAGCGGTTTACCAGTGTATTGAATTTTCCCGAGAATATTTCTTACCCCGCAATCTTCATCCACTTCGACAGAACCATATTCTTCCTCTTCATTGATATCTGTAAGAACCATTGTAGCAATTGCATTGTTCTGCCTGTGAAACCTGATTGCATCCTGCAAATCAAAATCAATCAGAGTGTCGCTATTAATCATAATAAAAGTTGAATTTTTTAAGAACTCTTCAGCTTTTTTTAAACCTCCTGCAGTGCCCATTATTTCTGTTTCATAGGAATATGCAATGTTCATTCCCAGTCTGGAACCATCCCCTACAATATTTTTTATCGAATCAGGAAGATAATGCAGGTTTATCACAGCTTCATTTATTCCGTTTTTCTTTATGAACTTCAGATTTTGTAATATCAGAGGAACATTCATCACAGGAATTGCAGGCTTTGCCCTTTTAAAAGTCAAAGGCTGAAGCCTCTTTCCAAAACCTGCTGCAAGTATCATTGCCTTCATTACTAATTTTTCTCCTGAATAGTTCTCCCCACTTTAGAAAAGGGGGGCAAGGGGGGATTTGACTCTCTCTTGACTCCTCGACCCCTCAAATCCCTGAACCCTAAAACATTTCATCTTTCAAACTTGTTTTTCTGTTTTATCCTTGACAAATGCTGTATATTCCTTTATCAAGTATCACTATTCACTGCGGGGTGGAGCAGTCTGGTAGCTCGTCGGGCTCATAACCCGAAGGCCACAGGTTCAAATCCTGTCCCCGCTACTCTTTGTAATTAAAGGCTTGGAGTTTTCTCTAAGCCTTTTTTAATTCCTTCGCAATCTTTATACCAAAACCCAGGAACAGTCCGCCTTTCATTATTTTTAGTGGTTGTTTAAAGAGTTTGACTTCTTTGGTTGGACTTTTTTAATATAACCCCACTCAATAGCCTTATTAAGCATATGTTTAAAACAGCCCATCTCTTTATTTCCTGCTATGGTAGTACTTTCTTAGCATATTCAAAAAATCTCTCACAGTCTTTTAGAACTTTTTCAGACTCTGATTTAAGAACTAATCTTTCTTCATACTCAGCTATATTTTTAATGCGGAGTATTCTAATAATCCTATTGGAATTTATATCTATATCTTCACCACTTTAAATTGTCTTAAAAAGAGTTACAGCCTCGCTATGACTTTCCCCGATATGACGTTTCCCTAAGAAATATACACACATTGCATCACACACTGCTATACAGCAATGGATAGCATTAATTGTTGACGCATTCCATTCCTGTTTGTTAAAAGAATTTTTTGCTGCATGCAGACATTCTTCAGCTCTCTTAATGTAATTGACATATAATGATTTTGAAACATCTCTGGTTTTTAATTTAGGCATAATTAAAACTCTTCTCTTCTGGAAATATTTGCATGCCATTTTCTACTTCAGAAATAATTTTTAACTTCTTCCTTTGTTTTATTTCCTTTTCTGTTAAGATATAAGGAGCAAGTCTGTTCCCATAAAGCTCAAGGCACATAGTTGATAATTTTTCTAAATATACTTCGAGTTTTTGTTTATCCTTTTCATTTCTGACTAAGATAAATATATCTATATCACTATCTGGTCTCTCTGAACCGTTTACCAAAGACCCAAATAATATTACTTTTTTAATCAGAGTTTTTGGCAAAGTTTTCAAGATAGTCTTTTTCAGATCTTCCAACGGCAATTTTATTTCTGAAACTCCTTTGACTAATTTTGATAAAACCTGAAAAGCATAGCTTCTCCGGTTTACTTTCCATAAATGAGCTTTGCCGACAGTAATAAAATTTACAAAATTCAATTCTGAAAGCTCCCGTAAGGTTCTATTTATGCTCATATGGGAAACTTTTAAAACAGAGGCTATTTCTCTTTCGCTCATAGAAGCATCATGACCCAAAAGAAATTTTATAATTTTTACTTTTACTTTTGAGTTTAAAATATCTAATATTGAAATATGATATTTCATATTAATTCCTTTGTAACAAATATGTTACAAGTGTAACATATTCCAATCCATTGTCAATTCATTCCTTAACCGGAGGTATGAATCCAAGAGAAAAGCCTTTTCAATTGCTTTAAAATAAGCTTACAAGAAAATAAGTCAATACAAAAGCATGAAAGAATGGTAGCGAAATTTCTTGGAATTAAAATGATATGAGGATTAAAAAAAACCGGATCATTTTTCTGAGAGTCAAAACCTCATAGAGTTCAGGTTTTTATCCGGCGGTGAGGGATTAAAGAGAATCGTCCCCCTAAACACAATGCGAATATAAGGATATTACATTAAAACTGATAGAAGCAAAAAACATTCTGTTTTCCCGCTACCAGTACCAGTCGTAACCACAAGTGAAGTTGGATTATTCTGTAATAAATGTTTTATAGCTTCTGATTGATGCAGATAGCAGCTCTCGTTCTTAGATCTTTTCTCAAGGGTTCTAGCCAACTTTTTATCAATTGGAAGCTTTTGCCATTTTTTTCCTTCTTTAAATGGTCTGTGTGCTTGATAGAATGGTTCTTGTGATAGGAAGCCGGATCTATGTTCTCGCTCAAGCTATTCCTTTAACTGCGGGTCTTTGGCACGAAACTCCGTGAATAAAAAATCTCTATACTCTTCAACAATTTGATTAAGTGCTTTAATAGGGCGGAGCATTATTATCTCGCTTTATTTTTTTAAGTTAATTTTGAGCTTTTTAATTAGTGCCTCAACAGAAGATTCAGAAACTTCTTTTGAGTAGTAAATCCTTTCTAATCCTGTCTCTTTTTCTTTTTTAACTACTCCCCAATTTCTTAAAATTCCTTCTTGAGTTATTGGATTCCTAATTTCCTTCTGTCTCATAAGTTCAACTATCTCTTTTAAATCAAAATTAAAATTATTAAAAAGCAAAACTAAATCATAAAAATCTCTATATCTTGCACGGTCATTGGCTGCTCTTATCTTTTCTGCGCAGACCTCTTTAATATCCATCACCTTTACATTAGTCTTAACTCCCCAGACATTTTTGTATTCAACTTCTTTTGCTGGCAATATAACATTTTGTATAAAATCAATTTCAACTTTAAGGGAATTTGGTAAACCCAAAAGACCAGAGTATTTTAACCGCTCAATCTTTATCGTGGCTTTTGAGACATAATCTTTTTTAACCTCTAAAAAATCTTGAGAATGTAAAAGCGTCTTTACTTCTTCCAAAGTAATAGATTTATCCAACGAGGAAAAATCTAAATCTTCTGAAAAGCGTGACTGCTGTAAATAACAATGATGGATTGCGGTTCCACCTTTGAATACAAGTTTATCACGCAGGGAAGAGTCATAAATAATCTTGGATACAATTGCTAAAAAATAATCTTTTTCAGCAACAGCTAACGGATACTTAAGAGACTTATTATTTAATACCTCTAATTCTCTTCTTTTAATTAATGGATAAAGCATTTAATCAAAATGTTTGTGATAGTATAACCGCCATTTTGCATTAAACTTTTTGCTGCCAGGCGCCATATAACTGCATCCTTTATCTTCCTTGACAGAGTTATAAAGATGTTGAGAATCAATAGAGAGTTTGTCGAACAGAAATCCCAATATTCTTTGAACTGCTTTCGGATGTTTTTTGCTTAGAGTATTAAAATGGTAAAAATCAAAATCACGTCTAAATTCTGTAAGTTTTTCTAAAACCATGTCTACAGTGTAAATACCTCTTTTGAATGTAAGCATATCTAAAATTGCCTTTTCAGGAGTAGCAACCTTGACGAGATAATTCTCAATTCTCTTTTCTTCCCAACCACAGAAAAGTTCCTTTCTTCCGTAAATATATTTATAGGCTATTCCCTGAATCTCTTTTGTTCTCTGCCTTTTCAGGGAAACAGAAATGATAGTTTTAAGCATCTGATCAAACATCCCGTAATTTTGGAGAGCTGCCTCAAAAGAAACATACGAATCCCTAACCAAAAGTTGCGCAACCTTAAAAACAGGAGTAGTAACCATTCCTCTGGATTCAAGATTGGCAATAGCATAGATGCCTTTTTTAATTCTTACAAGCCAGCCATTTTTGGAGAGTTTATTGACCAAGTTTCTTGCTGCCTGACGACTCATCTGTTTTTTGAGGATACTGAAAATCTGAGGGAAGGTTACAATTATGCTGTGCCGGATAATAATCTCTTTGATGAGATTTAATTCTTTTTCAGACAATATAGTTCTTTTTGTGTCCATAAAATAACCTATTTACGATTATTATCTGCACACAATATATACAAAGAGCAGAAGAAAGCAAGGTTTTTTTATCCGGCGGTGCGGGATTATTGAGCTAGTACAACGGTTCTCTTTATTGACTGCCCGTAGCGGCAGATAGCAACAGACTAAAAGATTAATATCTAAATACTATCGCATTTCTTTTAGCCTGCAATCCTTATATGCCAGAGCTCATTACATTTAATATTGTCCTGGATATTGGCGAGAATGATAAAATTGTTGGGATTGAAATTCTTGATGCTTCAAAACATATAGCCTTAGATAGACTTCTTCCTGTTAAATATGAAGTTTTAAAAATATAGACCTCTACCCCAAAGTGATCTACTTATTATTTAAGTCCCTGATAATAAGAATGTGACAGGTAAATGGCTGCCACAAGTGCAATCTTTTTTGTGAAAGGGTCTTTGCAGTTTCTTATGTTACAAGATGCGCATACCAGATTTTTCATAAATTATTCAACCATGCTTTCTTTCTCCTGCTAATTTCTCCACTTCATCTACAATAGCATCTACAAGGTCTTTTTCGCTAACCTTCTTTATAATCTTTCCTTCCTTAAACAGCAGTCCTTCACCTGTTCCTCCTGCAATTCCTACATGTGCGTCTCTTGCCTCACCAGGACCATTCACAACACATCCCATCACAGCTACACGAATTGGAGCTTTTATATGGGAGAGTTTTTTTTCAACTTCTTCTGCAATTTTTTCAACATCAATCTGGCATCTCCCGCACGTCGGACAGGAGATTAGGTCTAAGCCCCCTTCTCTGAGCTCCAGAGAGCGCAGTATTGCATACCCTGCCCTGACCTCATCAACAGGGTCACCTGTGAGCGAAACCCTTATCGTATCGCCAATCCCCTCATTCAAAAGAACCCCGATGCCTATTGATGATTTTATAACTCCTGTAAATACAATGCCTGCCTCTGTTACTCCAAGATGAAGGGGATATCCTGCTTTTTTTCCTGATGATAACTTGTCTGCTTCCTTTACAAAAAGCCTGTAGGCATCTATTGTTTTTAAAACATCAGATGCCTTGAGCGAAACCTTTATATCATAAAAGTTTTCTTCCTCAAAAATCTCCAGATTTCTTATTGCGCTTTCAACCATTGCCTCAGCAGAGGGTTTGCCGTATTTTTCAAGAATCTTTTTCTCAATTGAGCCTGAATTTACACCAACCCTTATTGAAATTCCTTTTCCCCTGGATGCCCTGATTATCTCCCTTACCTTTTCCTTTCCTCCTATGTTTCCGGGATTTATCCTGATTCCGTCAACACCCTGCTCAATAGATTCCAAAGCCAGATTACAATCAAAATGGATATCTGCTATCAACGGAATTGATATCTGGCTTTTAATATCCCTAAGACAACCTGCTGCCTCTTTATCCTTGACTGCAACCCTTACAATCTCACATCTCACCTTTTCCAGCTTTTTAATCTGAGCGACTGTTGCTTTGACATCACAGGTATCAGTCTTTGTCATTGACTGAACAGAGACTGGAGCATCTCCTCCAACTTTTACATTGCCAACAGATATCTGGCGGGTCTTGCGGCATACCATTGATTATCTTTCACAAAAATAATTTTTCTTTTCATCAGTAGGTCAGTCGCCTGCCTGCCGGCAGGCAGGTCTCGCCTGACTTATTTTAATTTCTCAATAATCTTTCTCTGAACATCTTTTTAGCGGGGTTAGAAAACCCCGTCTATCGATAGGCGGGACATTCTTGTCCCGCTGATTTTCTTTTCTCTCTTTCTGTTTTCCTTCAAACGGACAGGCGGGACGCCTGTCCTACTGTTAACTATTCACTGACCACTACCTTCAGCTTCAAATAAGCCTTGCAAAGAAATCTATTATATCTCCAAGATACCTGTTAAAATCATTATAAAGAGCAAATCCCATCAGCGCAACAATCATCACAATCCCGATATACTGTGTAAACTCGCGGAGCTTAAGATTAACAGGTTTTCCTATAATCCCTTCGATTATGAACAGCAGTATCAGTCCCCCGTCTGTAATCGTTCCAAGCGGAACAAAATTTATTATCCCGAGATTTATGCTGATAAAAGCAACAAAAAAGGCAAAATCATATACTCCTTTTTTTGCCTGGTCTCCTGCCATCTTTGCAATGGCAATTGGTCCACTTATATTTTTGCTTGAGATTTTACCGCTCACAAGCATATAAATCCCTTTAAAGATAAGCACAGTTAAATTCCCTGTCCGCTCAACGCTGTTTACAAACGCCGCAGGCAGAGAATATTTTACTTCTTTCAGTTTTGGTTCCGTGTATGAATTAGCCGAATAAACACCAATCACTCCAACATTAATTTTTTCATCCAGAAGATTTCTTCTCTTTTCCTTCCTCGGAGTAAGCGCCAAGTTTTCTTTCTTCCCATCTCTTTCAACCATTATATCAATTTTCTTTTCAGGATTTTTCTTGATTATCTCTTCAACTTCCATCCAGTTTTTTATTTCCTTGCCATTCACGCCTACAATTTTATCAAACGGTTTAAGTCCTCCTGATTCTGCAGGGGACCCCTTTTCTGTTTTCTCAATATAGAGCTCTGTTGACTCAATCCCCAGAAGTTCAGTAAATTTTTTACCCTGAACAATTTCATTATCAGGAATTATGATTTTTATATCTTCTGTTGTTTTATCCTTTGAATTTCCCTTGTCTTCCTTTTTCTGCCTTTGCAAAATTATTTCAACTGGCTTTGGAATACTTCCAATATCTATTTCTTCAAGCTGTTTCCAGACTTCTATTTTTCTGTTCCCGACTCTTTTTATTAAATCACCCGGATTGAATCCCAGTTTTTCTGCCGGCATCCCCTTTTTAATACCGCCAATTTTTGACTCAAGGGCTATTGGAAGAATACCTACCAGAGAAATCTTGTTCTTCTCTCCGAAAAGATTTGGAACCTCTTTCTCAACAGGAGTTATTGTCTTTTTGAAAGTTTTCCCGTCTCTTTTTACTGTAAGGTCCAAACTCTTCCCGCCGCTTGTATGAATTAAGCCTGTCATTTCTTCCCAGCTATTAACATCTATTCCATTAATCTTTACAATTTCGTCTCCGTATTTTAACCCGGCTTTATCAGCAGGCATCCCCTTTTCCACCTCAGCCACAAAGGGAGAAAGAGTTGTGATACCAATAGTGTAAATGACAGTGATTATCAAAACTGCAAAAATAATGTTAAAAAGAGGTCCTGCTGCTACAACAGAAAGCTTTACAAAAGGGGGTTTATGAGTAAATGATTTTCCCTTATCAACCACCTCTTCATCAGGAGATTCACCTTCAAGTTTCACATATCCTCCAAACGGAAATGCTGAAATAAGATATTCTGTTTCTCCCCATTTTTTGCCGACTATTTTTGGGCCAAACCCAAGCGAGAATTTCTGAACACCCACCCCTGCCCTTTTTGCCAGAAGGAAGTGCCCTAACTCGTGAACAAAAATCAAAAGCCCTAATGCGATTACTGTCCCTAAGATATAATTCATTTACTCTAATACTCCTTTTAAAGGCATCTTTAACCTTAAATTTGAAACTAAATAATTTAATCCCCTGTAGATTCTACCACCTCAACACCATCAGGTGTTTTAAACTCAAATTTGGAATCCGATATTCCTCTGTTCACTTTAATATTTTTTAATTCATAAGAAGTCCAGTTACCGAAACTGTCTTCAACAATCACCTTTTGAAAATTCAAATTATTCTTGTCAACCTCAAGCCTCATCTTTTTAATCATGCTTTTTGAATCTTTTGGTATTAATCCCAGCATATAGCTTCTGCTTTTCTCAGAACCCTGTTCCATTGAAATTTCAAAATCCCTGCTAAGCTTTGCCATTCCTGTAAGAATTGTAAGGGCTGTTTTGGATTTATTGTTCAAATCCAACTTCTCCCTGACAACCTGCTTGTTTTCAGGCAGATATACCCACAAAGTCTGGCCATTTGCTATTATCAGCTGTTTTTCTGGTTCTTTTATTTCCATCCTCAGCTTATCAGGTTTTTTTACATATAAGCTTCCTTTGAAAATAAATTTTTTCTCAACTGTTCTGTTAAAAGTTTCCTGGATGCAATCTGTCTCAAGTTCCCTCACATACTCATATTTCTTCTGAATCTTTGAAACAATCTCATCAAGCGCTGATGTTTCAGGATAAACAGGTTCAGGGAGTATGAAATTCAGAATTAAAAGATATAAAAATAATCCTGATGGTTTAATTAGAATATATTTCAATCGTGGAAAAAGGATTTTTTTGAACAACTTTCACTAACCTTAGTTTTATAAGTTCTAAAAGGGCTAAAAATGTAATTACCATCTCATATCTGGAGCCCATATTTTCAAAAAATTGCTGCAGAGTCAAGCTCTTGTTGGAATTTAATTTTTCCATAATATCTGATATTTTATCATTTATATTCAGTTTCTCTATTGTTACTTCATGAAATTCTTTGTCTTTTACTCTCACAATTATACTTCTGAATGCGGAAATCAGGTCAAATACTGAAACCTCAAGAAGAATCTCTTCTTTTTTAAGCCCCTCAATACTCGCATCCCTGTCATATAACTCTGAATAATACTGCTCTCTTCCGCTCAGCTTTTCAGCCGCATCTCTGAACTTCCTGTACTCTATGAGGCGCTTCACAAGTTCTTCACGGGGATCCGCCTCTTCCGCATCTTCTTCCGGGTCGGGAGGAAGAAGCATTTTTGATTTTATATGCATCAGCGTTGCAGCCATCACAAGAAAGTCTCCGATTGTATCAAGATTTAGAACCTTCAGCATTTCAATGTATTCAAGATACTGCTCTGTTACCAGTGCAATCGGGATATCATAAATATCAATTTCATTTTTTTTGATTAAATGAAGCAAAAGATCCATTGGACCTTCATAAAAAGGAAGCTCAATTTTATAAGATGATGTGGATGAATCTATTGAATCCATAGCATTAAACTCTTTTTAAATCACAAATTCCAACGTTCAGATTTCAAAACTATTTGTAATTGTGGATTTGATATTTCTGTTAACTATATCCTCCATCTTTTTCATTGTCAAAATAAATGAATATGGAATGCCGGGTTATTCTCATAAGTTCTGCTGATTAACCTGTTCCAATACTTTTACCTTTTTTTCCGCATCACTTTTGAAGGAAGAGGCTGGATGATCTTTCACAATTCTTTTATAAAAGTCCAAAGCATTTTTATTATCTCCTATTTTCTCATAACACCATCCTGTTTCCCAAAGTAATTTCTCTTCTAACGGACCTTTGCCTGCTTTTAAAATATCTTTATACGCTTTTATAGCTTCAGGATATTTTCCCTCTTCAATATAAGCAATCCCCTTGCCATGATAAGCATCAGCAGTAAAGATATCCGCTTCCTTGCTTTCTTTTATATACTGGTCATAGGATTCTATTGCTTTCTTATAGTTTTTAAGATGCAGATTACAGTTCCCCATATAGACTAAAGACCAGCCAGCATATCTGGTGCCCGGATATTCATTAACTATTCCCTGAAATTCCCTGAAGGCTTTAAGATATTTAGCCATGTCCTCTTCTTTTCCTTCTTCGCTCTGCCAGTATATTTTCAGAACCTGATAGAACCTTTCAGCAGCATTTCTCTCAGATTGCTTCTTGGTATAGAGGAAAATACCTGCTGCAACCCCTATTATAAGGATTATAGATATTGCATATATGAAAGTTCTGGCATTTTCCTGAAAAAAATAAAACACCTTCTGCAGAAAAGTTGTTTGTTCAATCTTTTTTGTTTTTTCTCTTTTCCTCGTTTTTGTTTTTTTTATTTGCCTTACCACTTTCCCCTCCTTAGGATTGTTCTGGATTTCTTCCTAAAGCCTACCGCTTATAATTTACAGCTAATCTGACTTTTAAGCTTTATCATTTGTCATTTGCAAATCTATCACTCTGCTTAATCTTTTCAATACCCTTTCCCTGCCGAGTATCTCAATGACCTCAAAAATCCCGGGGCTTACTGTATTTCCGGTTAATCCAACCCTTACAGGCTGGGCAATCTGGACAAGCTTCAACTTCTTCTCTTCCATAGTTCTCAAAAATATTTTTTCAATGTCTGCCACATTAAACTCTTCCAGATTCTTCAACTCTGTTATCAACTTCCTGATAACAGAACAGGACTGAACTGTAATCCATTTTTTGACTGCATTGTCATCATACTTTATCTCATCGGTAAAGAAATAATAGGCTGATTCAGCCATCTCCTTAATTGTTTTGCAACGTTCCTTCAGCCCTTTTATGATTTTAAACATTCTCTCCCTGTCATCAAACTCTTTTCTTTCATATCCTTTTTTTTCAAGAAAAGGCAGAATGTTTTCCAGCATTTTTTGTTCATCAGTTGTCTTGAGATAGTGACTGTTAAGCCATAGAAGCTTTTCAGGATTAAAAATTGCTGCTGATTTTCCGACTTTATCAAGCGAAAAGTTTCCAATCAGCTCTTCAACTGAAAATATCTCCTGGTCACCATACGACCATCCAAGCCTTGATAAATAATTTACCATTGCCTGAGGAAGATATCCCATCTCCTTGTAAGCCATAACAGAAGTAGCGCAGTGCCGCTTGCTCAGTCTTGCCTTATCTTCTCCAAGAATCATTGGAAGGTGAGCAAATTTTGGAATTTCATATCCAAGAGCTTCGTATAAAAGAATCTGTTTTGGAGTATTTGCCAGATGGTCATCCCCTCTAATGACATAATTAATCTCCATCTCAGCATCATCAACCACTACCACGAGGTTATACATTGGAGAACCATCACCCCTGAGAAGAACCAAGTCATCGAGCTGGGAATTATCAAAAATTACCTGCCCGCGTATTAAATCATTAATTTCAGTTTTTCCTTCATGCGGAGCTGCAAACCTTACAACAAAAGACTTGTCAGTATTGCCCTGTTTTCGCTTCCTGCATCTTCCGTCATATTTTGGAATCGTTTTTTCCTTGAGGGCTTTTTCTCTCATTTCCTTAAGTTCTTCTTGAGTGCAGTAGCACTTGTACGCCTTCCCTGTATCAAGAAGTTTTTTTACAGCACCCAGATAAAGGTCTCTGCGTTTGCTCTGAAAATATGGGCCCTCATCCCAGTTAATCCCAAGCCATTCAAGGGCATCTATAATGGCTTTTACAGACTCCTCATTTGAACGCACAATGTCTGTGTCTTCTATCCTTAAAACAAAAACTCCACTGTTTCGTCTTGTAAAAAACCAGTTAAAAAGTGCGGTGTGCGCTCCTCCAATGTGGAGATATCCGGTTGGACTTGGAGCAAATCTAACTCTAACCTTTTCCATTAAAAAATTCAAACCTCTCTTTCTATTTCATACAATGCGAGCAGGTCCCTCGCTTGTCATTGCGAAGGGCTTTAGCCCTGAAGCAATCTGACCCAAAGGGTCATTACGAGAGCCGATTTATCGGCTCGTGGTAATCTCGTCTGGATTGCTTCGCTTCGCTCGCAATGACATTACTCCGCAATCTCAGTTTTAGCTGTTAGCTATCAGCTTTGTAATGAGATTGCCACGTCGCTGTCGCTCCTCGCAATGACACCAAATAGGCACTTTTAAAACAGCCTGTATAAATTTAATATAATTTGGTTATTATATCATTTTCAAAATAGTTTGACAAAGATAAAATTTTTTTTTACGATTGCCCGACTTATAATTCTTTCAATTACAGAAAATTATACCTAAAGATACAGGAGGTATCTATTTAATGACTAAGAGATTTAATGTTGAGCTTTCAAATAAAGTAAAAGAACTTCCACCTTATCTTTTTGCAAGAATTGACCAGCTAAAAAAAGAGGCAAAGGATAAGGGAATGGATATAATTGATTTGGGAATCGGAGACCCTGACCTTCCAACACCAAAAAATATTATTGAAGCTCTTAAAAAAGCATCTGAGGACCCTCAGAATCACCGCTACCCTTCATACAGTGGAATGAACAAATTCAGGGAAATTGCTGCCAAATGGTATGAGAAACGCTTCGGTCCTTCATTTAACCCTGAAACAGAAATATTATCACTCATAGGCTCAAAAGAAGGTATCGCCAATATTCCATTCGCTTTTGTGAATTTTGACGATGTTGTTCTCATTCCAAATCCGGGTTACCCGGTTTATAACTCAAGCACTATTTTTTCAGGAGGGAAACCATACATAATGCCTTTGAAAAAAGAAAATAACTTTCTTCCTGACCTTGACTGCATTCCTGAAGAGATAGCAAAAAAAGCAAAAATAATGTTTATCAACTATCCAAACAATCCAACATCAGCATCCTGCGGGCTTGATTTTTTTAAAAAAGCTGTAGATTTTGCATTCAAGTATAATGTTATTGTCTGTCACGATGCTGCTTACAGCGAAATTTTTTATGATGGCTGTAAAACCCCAAGCCTTTTCGAGGTCAATGGTGCAAAAGAAGTTGGAATAGAATTCCATTCGCTTTCGAAAACCTACAACATGACAGGATGGAGAATCGGCTTTGCAATAGGCAATAAGGAAATTGTTGGAGGTCTTGGAAAAATAAAAACAAATATTGATTCAGGTGTTTTTCAGGCTGTCCAGTTTGCTGCAATTGAAGCTCTAAGTTGCGACCAGAAAATAGTTGAAGAAATGAGAAACATATACCAGTCGCGCAGGGATATAATGGCAGAAGGGCTTCAGAAGGCAGGTTTTGATATCACAAAACCTAAGGCAACATTTTATATGTGGATACCCTGCCCCAAGAATTTTACATCTGAAAAACTTACAACGCACATTCTTCAAAACTTAGGGATAGTCACAACTCCCGGAAACGGATTTGGGAAACATGGCGAAGGATATATAAGGGTATCGCTCACAACCCCGTCTGAAAAATTAAAGGAAGCAGTGGAAAGGCTTAAAAAAATTAATATTTAAATGGAAAATATCTTTATCTCAATTGGCTCAAATATTGATGAGCCTCTTGGAAAATGCAAAAAAGTAATTGAATTATTAAGAGAGCAGAAAGATATAAGTATTGAAAAATATTCTTCTTTCTATCACACAGAACCTTTTGGATATAAAGAACAAGGCTGGTTCGTTAATTTTGTTGCAAACATCATTACAACGCTTGACCCTTTTGCTCTTTTAAGAAAATGCAATGAACTTGAAAAATTTCTCGGACGGGAAAATAGCTCAGTTAGGTGGGGACCAAGAGCAATGGATATTGATATTTTATTTTATAATAACCTGATTCTTAACACAACGGAGTTGACAATACCCCATCCTCAGTTGCATTTGAGGAGGTTTGTGCTGGTGCCTTTGAATGAAATTGCTGGTAATTTTATCCATCCTGTATTAAAAAAGAATACAGGAGAACTTTTAATGGAAGTTGGAGATAAAAGTATAGTAAAATTACTCGAACCCTTGAACCCTCAGACCCTTGAACCCTTTTAAAAAATATTATGAACAAATCCAAGGTTACAGTACCAAAAATAAAAAAGATGAAAGAAGAAAGAGAAAAAATTGTAATGCTGACTGCCTATGATTTTCCCTTTTCAAAACTCCTTGATGAAGCAGGCATCGATATAATCCTTGTTGGAGATTCTTTGGGCAATGTAATCCTTGGATATGAAAATACCTTGCCGGTCACAATGGAGGAAATGCTCCATCACACAAAAGCAGTTGCAAGGGGAAGAAACAACGCCCTTCTTATCGCTGATATGCCGTTCATGTCCTATCAGCTTGGACCTGACCAGGCGCTTCTTAATGCCTCAAGGTTCATAAAAGAAGCAGGCGCAGAAGGAGTAAAACTTGAAGGCGGGGTTGCCCACAAAGAAACAATAGAAAAACTTGTGCAGTGCAATATTCCTGTTATGGGCCACATAGGGCTTATGCCCCAATCAATCCATAAGATTGGAGGCTATAAAGTTCAGGGAAAAACCAAAAAAGAGGCTGACGCCATTTTAAAAGATGCAAGGGTTGTTGAAAAGGCAGGGGCTTTTTCAATTGTCCTTGACGGAATTCCAATACCGCTTGCAAAAAAAATATCTTCTGAAGTTAAAATCCCAACAATCGGGATAGGCTCAGGTCCGTACTGTGATGGCCAAGTCCTTGTGATTCACGATATATTAGGATTTGATGACCAGTTCCACCCAAAATTTGTAAAGAAGTATGCAAATATAAAAAAGACAATTATTGATGCTGTAACAGAATTTAAGGAAGAAGTTAAAAAAGGAAAGTTCCCAACAGAAAATCACGGGTTCAAGTAATTAATAGCTATAAGCCATAAGCTTTAAGCTTATTTGCTAAAATTTTATTATGATTGTCATTGCGAGAAGCGAAGCCTGCCTACCGCAGGCAGGCGACGAAGCAATCTCACTATACAACTTACAGCTTATATCTTACCTCTTCTTCAGCCTCATTCATGCTTCCACGCCTGTAACCCTGCAAATCTACAGCCACATACTTATATCCAATCTCTTTAAACTTATTAATCACTTTATCTTTGATTCCGTTTTCAAAGAATTTCTTCAAATCCTTTTCCTCAACCTCGATTCTTGCAATGTCATCGTGATGTCTGACTCTCAATTGCCTGAATCCAAGTTCTTTAAGAAAATCTTCAGCCCTGTCAACCATCACAAGTTTCTCTCTTGTAATGGCTGTCCCGTATGGAAATCTTGATGAAAGGCAGGCAAACTCCGGTTTTTCCCATGTTGGAAGTCCTGATATTTTTGAAAGGAACCGAATCTCATCCTTTGTCATCCCTGCTTCAAAAAGAGGGCTTCTTATTCCAAGCTGGTCTGCTGCAAGCTTTCCGGGCCTGTGGTCGCTTGTAACATCATTAAAATTTGTTCCGTCAAGCACATATTTTATTTTGTACTGACTTGCAGTTTCTTTAAGTTTTGAGAAAAGTTCACGTTTGCAGTAATAGCATCTGTTTCGGGGATTATGCTGAAATTCAGGAATATCAACCTCTCCTGATTCTATGGAAATATGCTTTGCTCCGATAATCTTTGCCAGCTCTATTGCCTCATCAAGCTCACGCTTGGGGTAACTCTCTGATGTCGCAGTAACTGCAAGTACCCTTTCCCTTCCAAGTGTATCAACTGCGACCTTTAAAAGAAAAGTGCTGTCCACCCCTCCTGAAAAAGCAACAAGAACACTCTCAAGGCTTCTTAATATTTCTTTTAACTTTCCATTTTTCTCATAAGCTGTTTCCATATTTCCACCTTAATTGATTTATAATTTCAAGACAGTCTTTTGTCAAGAAAGAGAATCAACAAATATTTCTTTTCTCTTTTTATTATAAAATATTTTCAATATATATTGCTTATCAAATTATGGAGGTGAATTTATGGACATGGAAAAATTTTATGAAGCGTTTAAAATCGCAATGGAAGGAGAAGAAGAGGCTTACGAGCTTTATAAAGAGCTTGCTGAAAAAACAAAAGATACTGAGCTTAAAAAATTATTCGAAGCATTTGCAAATGATGAATCAAGACATCTGAGAGAACTCAAGGAAAGATAGAGAATTATAGGGGACGGTTCTCTTTATTTTAAATTTATTCATAAAAAGAAGTATTAATTTATTAAGAGTGTCTTTAAAATTCCCACAAGTAGCTGTTAACAACAGATTGAGAGTTAGTCAGAAACCATAATTAATTTAGTTTTGACAAGATGCAACTAATTGTATTAGATTATGAAAAATAAGGCTTATAACTTAATAGTTTGTCTGATTCATAAGAGAGGAATCGAAAATGCCAATGTCAAAGCAAAAAATAAAAAATCTTGAAAGTCTTTCAACTCTGACACCTAAAGAGAGAAAAGCTATTTCTGGGTTTGTAAAACTCATCAGACAAAAATTAGGTTCTACAGTTAAAGAAATTATTTTGTTTGGTTCAAAGGTAAGAAAAAACAGTGAATCTGATTCAGATATAGATATTTTGATAGTCCTTAATGCCTTATCATGGGAAATAAAGAAAACTATCTCAGAGTTAGCAGCGCAAGAAAATATGAAACACAATGTACTTATATCTACAATTAGATATAATGTCGAGGCGTGGGAAAATCCAGTAATAAAATCCTCACCCTTTGGAACCGCTGTTAGAAATGAAGGAATATGGCTTTAATTCCTGAAAATAAAGCACTTGCAAAACATAGATTTGAAAGAGCAGAAACAACCCTCAATGAAGCAGTTGATGAATTGTCTCGCAATAATTTCAGATTAGCAGTTAACAGGGCATATTATTCAGTTTTCTATGCAATGAGAGCATTTCTTGCAACAGTAAGCAAGGACTCATCAAAACACTCCTGAGTTATATCTCTTTTCAACCAACATTTTATAAAAACAGGTATTGTATCAGAGATTAGTTTCAAAGCTATTCAATCTCTTATGGATTTACGGCATGAAGGAGATTATCAGGATTTTGCTGAAGTAACAAAAGAAGAAGCTAATGGTTCTGTCGAGATATCTAAGAAGACAATCAAAGCGCTAAAGAAAATTTTGGGAAATCTTTTATCAGGTTAGTCAGATTAAACTTTTACCTTAATTTTGATTTTTTATTTTTAATTTTATTTCTCACCACTTAACCAGCACAGAGCCCCAGTTGAGTCCTCCACCAAAAGCGCTCATTAGAACATAATCGCCTGCTTTAATTCTGCCGTCTTTTACTGCAATGTCAAGGGCAAGCGGTATTGAAGCTGCAGAGGTGTTTCCGTGCCTGTCAATAGTTATTACAATTTTCTCTCTTGGAAAATTAAGCCTTTCAGCAACAGCCTCTATTATTCTTAAATTTGCCTGATGAGGAATAAAAACATCTATATCTTCAGTCTTCAGTTTGTTGTGCTCCATCGCATCAACAGAAGCCTTTACAAGCGCTTTTACAGCAACCTTATAGGTTTCCCTTCCGTTCATATGGACATAGTGCAGGTTCTTATCTATCATTTCCTTTGATATAGGATTTCTTGAACCTCCTCCGGGCATATTGATAAGTTCTCCCAGATTTCCGTCTGTATAGAGATGTGTTGAAAGTATCCCTTCATTCTTTTTTGTAGGCGCAACAACAACTGCCCCTGCCCCATCACCAAAAAGCACACAGGTATTCCTGTCCTTATAGTCTAAAATCTTGCTCATCACCTCAACACCTATTAAGAGAATCTTCTTGTATTTTTCACTCCTAATAAATCCGTCAGCAACTGAAAGACCGAAAACAAAGCCTGAACAAACCGCCGCTATATCAAAGGCTGCTGCATTCTTTGCACCGAGATTTGCCTGTACAAAGCATGCAGTCGGAGGGAAAAACATATCAGGGGTAATGGTCGCAACAATTATCAGGTCAAGTTCCTTTGGTTCAATTCCTGCATCCTTTAGCGCTTTTTTACCTGCCTGCGTTGCAAGGTCTGATGACGCCATATTTTTTTCTGCAATATGGCGGGATTTTATACCAGTTCTTTCAGTAATCCACTGGTCATTTGTATCAACCATCTTTTCAAAATCATGATTGGTTAAAACTTTTTCAGGAAGAAAAGAACCAGTCCCTATGATTTTTGTTCTTATCTGCGAATCCTTCACTCTTCTCACCTCATTGTTTTGTTTAATAATTCTGCTTTTTTATTATATGGTAATGGTTCTGTCAAGAATAAAACCTATTCTCTGTGTTTAATGTTGAAACATGAAAGAAACTCTGATAGGTTTTTAGAAAAAGTTATTAGACAAATGCCTAACAGGCTGAACGAAAATATAATTGAAGTGGTAAAAATCCCCCTTAACCCCCCTTTGTCAAAGGGGGGCTGGGGGGATTTAGCTGACTCAAGAGAATTTTAAGTTAGGATGTTAGCCTGACAAAAAGGTTATTCAAAAAACATATTTAATATGACAAAAAGAGTTAAAACAGGACTTGAACTTTTTTTTGAAAAAGATTTTAAAAAGTTCAAAGGGAAAAGAGTCGGTTTAATTGTAAATCAGGCATCAATCATCCACGACTACACCAACACTGTTGAACTTTTTTCTTCCAGTAAAGTTGTTAAACTCGCAGCTGTTTTTGGTCCACAACATGGAATCCACGGCAATACACAGGACAATATGATTACATGGCAGGGATTTACCCATTCCAAACTCAAAATACCTGTTTACAGCCTTTATGGAGAGACAAGAATCCCGACCAAGGAAATGCTTTCAGATCTGGATGTATTAATATTTGACCTTCAGGATGTTGGAACAAGGATTTACACCTTCATCTATACAATGGCTAATGCCATGAAAGCCTGCGTGGAGTACGGGAAAAAATTTGTTGTTCTCGACAGGCCAAATCCAATTAACGGGGTTTCAGTTGAGGGAGATATTCTTGAGGAAAAATTTTCATCCTTTGTCGGAATGTATCCAATCCCTGTACGCCACGGTATGACTGTTGGAGAACTTGCAAAATTTTTCAACAAAGAATTTAAAATAGGTGCTGACCTTGAAGTTATAAAAATGCGGGGATGGAAAAGGAATATGTGGTTTGATAATACAAGCCTTCCATGGATTCTCCCCTCTCCAAATATGCCTTTTATTGACACTGCATCGGCTTTTCCGGGTACAGTTTTTTTTGAAGGAACGAACATATCTGAAGGAAGGGGGACAACAAGGCCATTTGAAATAATTGGAGCGCCTTTCATTGACCCTGATAAATTGATTTCGGCGCTGGTAAAAGAAAAACTGCCGGGTGTCCTTTTTACGCCTTACTGCTTTGAACCAACATTTAACAAATGGAAGGGAGAAATCTGCGGAGGAATATATATCCACGTAACTGACAGGAATAAATTCAAACCTGTCATTACAGGGATTTCAATAATAAAGGCGATTTACAAACTCTATCCTGAATTATTTAAATGGAAAAAACCGCCCTATGAATACGAATATGAAAAACTCCCATTTGATGTAATAGCAGGAACAGATAAATTGAGAAAACAGATTATAAAAAATACTCCAATCAAAAAAATTGAAGCCTCATGGAGTAAAAGTCTTTCCCTGTATATGAAAACCAGGGAAAAATATCTTCTTTACTGAAAAGCATCAGGAAGAGAACACATAAAAACAGATTTTGGTTTGACAAACCAGAAATAGATTACTAAAATTTTTACAAACAAACTTCGCTCTTAAACAAGTTGAAAAGGAAAGGGATTTTTTTATTTAAATTTCAAAATACAAACACTCAGATCCTAAACCCCATCTCTTAAGGATAAATATGATGAAAGACTTTAAGAATATTAAAACCATTAAAGACCTCAAAAAGGTTAATTACCAGATTCTTCCAATAAATACAGAGATGAGAAAGAACATAATAGATAAGCTCAAAAAGAAAGAACCGATATTTCAGGGAATAATAGGCTATGAAACCTCTGTTATCCCTCAGATAGAAAATGCCATTCTCTCAGGGCATAATATGATATTTCTCGGAGAGAGAGGGCAGGCAAAAACCCGCATAATAAGGAACCTTCTTAACCTCCTTGACCCTTTTGTCCCTGCAATCTCAGGATGTGAAATAAGCGATAATCCCTACAATCCAATCTGTAAATCCTGCAATGAAAAAATCAAGAAATCAGGAGATGAGGTTGAAATTACCTGGATTCCAAGAAACATACGGTATGGTGAGAAACTGGCAACACCTGACGTGTCAATTGCAGACCTAATCGGTGAAGTTGACCCTATAAGGGTTGCAGAGGGAAGATACCTCTCAGATGAGCTTACAATCCATTTTGGACTGATTCCAAGAACAAACAGGGGAATCTTTTCAATAAATGAACTTCCGGATTTACCTGAGAAGGTTCAGGTCGGGCTTTTTAATATAATGGAAGAGAGAGATGTGCAGATTAAGGGCTACAAGGTACAGCTTCCTCTTGACATGTGTATTGTTGCAAGCGCAAACCCTGAGGATTATACAAGCAGGGGAAGAATCATAACACCCCTTAAAGACAGGTTTGAGTCTCAGATAAGAACACATTATCCTAAAGACAGAAAAACTGAGATTTCAATAATGGAACAGGAACGCATCAATTTCAGCAATGATGATTTTAAACTTTATGTTCCCCATTTTATCAAAGAAATCATCGCTGAAATTACATTGGCTGCAAGGGAAAGCCACGACATAAATCAGAAATCAGGCGTCAGCGTGAGAATGTCAATCGCTAATCTTGAAAGCATTATAAGCAATGCTGAAAAAAGAGCCATCATCCTTAAGGAAAATGAAATTGTTCCGCGAATGAGCGATATGCATTCAATCCTTCCGTCAACATCAGGCAAAATTGAGATTGAGTATCTTGGTGAGGATAAAAAGGAAGATGATGTGATAAAGGGTATAATGCAGAAGTCTGTAAAAAAAGTCTTTGACCAGTATTTTTCACCAAACCAGCTCCAGAAAGTCGTGGATAGCTTCAAGGGTGGATGGGTTGTGGAGGTTTCTGACCAGATGCCCTCAACAGAATATCTTGAAGGACTGGCAAAAATAGAAGGCTTGAAAGAAGGTGTGGAAAAGCTTGGAAATTCAAAAAGCACACCGGCAATAGCCTCTGCAGTCGAATTTATCTTTGAAGGGCTTCATCTCTATAATAAATTAAACAAGGCAGAAGTTAACGGAAAGATAGTTTACAGATGAAAATATATCATTATTCGGAATGGGACGGTACTGAGTCTAAATTAAAACTTGAGGAAGAAAAACTCTTTGATGAGTTCTCAGAATATCTTCTTCAGGAAGGAAACATGTATGCAGCCCTTCAGTGGCTTATGATGCAGTATCTCTCTTCAAACCCGAATATGAATTTAATGACCCTTGACCAATACCTTGATTACCTTGAAAGTCTCAAGGAGGAATACTTTAAAACATTTAACCTTGACTACGCCTTTGATGATATAAAGAAAAAACTTAAAGAAATTATTAACAAAGAAGTCTCAACGCTTGATAAAAAGTTCAGTGACAACAAGAAAGAAATAGCAGAAAGGAAATTCCTCCTTGATAACCTCCCCAAAAAACTGAGCAAGGCAATTGAATCCCTCAGGTTTTACGACTTTCAGGATAAAAATGCAAAAAAGGAGTTTGAAAAACTTTTAAGAGACCTTGAAAAGGTTAGACAGCTTGAAGAATTTTTTGACAAGTACAACAAAAAATTCCACGGAGAAACACCCCTCCAGTTTCAGGATGCTGTGGAAATGATGGAGGAGTTTAAAAGGTTAGATAACCTTATTAAGGATTTCAAAGAGGGTAACTTCATTACCATAAACCTTGAGGACCTCAAGTTCTTTCTCAATGAAGAGATTTTCCAGTTCTTTGAACATCTGCAGGGAGTAATTGACAAGCTCAAGAATTCCGGTTTCATAGAAGTTAGCGGCAACAAAATGAGTCTCACTCCAAAGGGGATTAAAAGAATCGGTCAGAATGCACTCCAGAGCATTTACTCATCAATGAAAAAGGATTGCTTCGGAACCCACGAGACCAGATTCGGGGGTGCTGGAAACATCAGATTAGACCAGTCAAAAAAATACCAGTTTGGAGACCCTTTTAACATTGACCTCTCCCAAACCTTAATGAATTCCATCAAGAGAGAATACAAAGGTACTCCTTTAAGGATTAAGTCAGAAGACTTTGAAATATTTGATATTGATTTCTCGTCCCAGTCAACAACAGTAATGCTCATAGACATGAGCCTCTCAATGGCTTGGGGCAACAGGTTCACAGGGGCAAAAAAAGTTGCCATAGCCTTAGACCATCTTATCAGGACAAAATTCCCAAGAGATAATTTCTACATCGTAGGCTTTTCATCAAGGGCAAGAAGAATTAATACAGTAGAGCTTCCTCAGTTAATTCCAATGGACGGAACAAGGGATATGGGAAATGCCTTCACAAACCTTCAGGATGGATTGCGGCTTGCTGAAAGGCTGATTTCAAGGCACAGGACCAAAAACAAACAGATAATAGCAATTACTGACGGACAGCCCACAGCATATTACTATAAAGGAGTCCTTCAGTTTGAATGGCCAATGGGATTTGGTGGCATAAGCCCGAGAGCCTCCAAGGAAACTTTAAAGGAAGTTTACAGATGCACAAGGCAGGGTATAACAATCAACACCTTCATGTTGGACTCAAACCCTACCCTGCGCTCATTTGTTAATGAAATAACCAAAATCAATAAAGGACGCGCCTTCTTTGTCCATCCCTTTGACCTTGGTAAATATATCCTCGTTGATTACGTTGAGAAAAAGAGGAAAAGGGTTTCATAAACAGAGACAATTCTCGGCTCAGGTTAAAAAATCATCTTCATCAATATCCTCATCTACATCCTCTTCATCAAACTCCTCATCCTCAAGTTCTTCTACATCTTCGCTGTTGCAAAAAGGACATGCAACTATCTCATCAGCATTCTCAAGAAAAAATTCTTTAGAGCAATCGAGGCAGTAATAATTCATAATAAGACCTCCTCAAAATAAATATTAAATATATTATTAATTTTTAACTATGAATATTATGAAGCAGATTTATTTTGTCAAATAAAATTTTAGGGGTTTTTGAAAAATAATTTTTACAGACACTTTTTGGCAAGAGACCCTTAACAGTAAAGTTCTAACGAACTTTCTTAGGGATATGAATCGCACCTCCTAAATTATCAAGGGCAGCCTCCATAACAGCCTCTGACAGTGTTGGATGGGCGTGGATAGTTGAAGCAAGTTCCTTTACTGTCATCTTTTTCTTTATTGCAAGCACTCCTTCAGCAATCATATCAGTGGCGCAAACTCCGACAATCTGAATTCCCAGTATTTTCTCATTCCTGTCATCTGAAATTACCTTTACAAAGCCTTCTCTTTCTCCAATTGTCGCAGCCTTTCCGCTTGCGGTAAAAGAGAACTTTCCTGTTTTTATCTGTACTCCCTTGTCTCTTGCCTCTTTCTCTGTAATTCCAACTGCTGCTATTTCAGGGCTCGTGTAGATACATCTTGGGACAAAGCCGTAATTCATCTCAGCAGATTTCCCCATCGCATTCTCGCTTGCTATAATCCCCTCCTCCATAGCAACATGTGCAAGCATTATTTTCCCGAGAACATCGCCAATTGCATAGATATTTTCAACACTTGTTTCCATTCTGGCGTTGACTATCACCTTTCCTTTTTCTGTCTTTACACCTATTTTCTCCAGATCAAGCCCCGACGTATATGGCACCCTTCCGACTGCAACCAGCACCTTTTCTGATGATATCTTCTGCTCCTCTCCGCCCTTAACAGAAAAAACCGAATCGCACCCCTGAGGAGTTTCTTCAATCCGCAAAAGCCCCGCATTAGTAAAAAACTTTACTCCGCCTCTTTTCAGGGAACTCTCAAGAGCCGTTGCAACATCAGCATCTTCTGTCGGAATTATCTGAGGCATAAGTTCTATTACTGTAACTGATGTCCCAAGCTTTGAAAAAATAGTTGCAAACTCTACTCCTATTACTCCACCGCCAACAATTACAAGGCTTTTTGGAATTTCAGTAAGTTCCAAAGCCGCATCACTGTCAATAACCCCATTGCTGTCAATGCCCGGCAATGGAATGGTTGAAGACGAAGAACCGGTTGCAATAATTATTTTTTTTGCCTCAATAACTATCTTGCCTTCAGGCTTTAAGACTTCAATCTGTGTGTTTGACAAAAACTTTCCTCTTCCCTTTACGACTTCAACAGAGTTGCTTTTAAGAAGCCCTGAAACACCTGTTACAAGGGTTTTTACCACAGTATCCTTTTTTGCCATCAATCTTGGAAAATCAATTTTCATCCCTTCAAAATCAACACCATAATTTTTTGCCTTCTTTGCAAGGTCTGCAAATTCCACTCCCTTTAAAAGAGCTTTGGTTGGAATGCAACCCCTGTTAAGACATGTGCCGCCTATCTCATCCTCTTCAATCAGGCAAACCTTTGCCCCAAGCTGTGCCGCCCTGATTGCAGAAACATATCCACCGGGTCCGCCGCCTATGACAGCAATATCACAACTCTTATCAGCCATTCAGACTCTCCTATATAAATTAAATAATTATTTTCCTTCTTATCCCTTTCAAATTCTTTTGTCAATCTGCGGGAATCTTCATGAGCTAATAGCTCACAAAGGAATATGAAAATATAATCCCCCCATCCCCCCCTTTTTTACTTGCCTACCGTCAGGCAGGGAAAAGGGGGTTAGGGGGGAAATTTGAAAAATTACTTTCGGGTCAATGATATAAAAACCTATCCAATCCAATATTCATCGTGGCCACAAATCTATCTTAGAGCTCTCTTTGTGAATTTCAACTGGGTGAATATGTGGAAGATACTACACATTAAACTTAAAATTTATTATATCCCCATCACTGACAACATAATTCCTGCTCTCAAGCCTGAAGGTGCCTTTGCTTCTGGCATTTGATATTGAACCGGCTTCCATAAAATCCTCATATGAAATTACTTCAGCCTTTATAAATCCACGCTCTATATCCGAGTGTATCACACCGCCTGCATTGCAGGCATTAGACCCTTTCTTTATTGTCCACGCCCTAACTTCATCCTCGCCAACAGTAAGAAAAGAAATAAGCCCAAGAATGTCATAACAGGCATTAATCAGTTTGCTCATTGCAGATTCTTTGATTCCAAGCTCGTCCATAAACATTTGTGACTCCTCAACCGGAAGCTGGCTAATCTCCATCTCTGTCTTTGCGCATACAGCAACAGTCCTGTCCATTTCTCCTGAAAAATTCTTTCTTATATGAGCTGACAATTTTTCAGTCTCATCAGAATTAATATGATTTTCGTGGATATTCAGAACAACCACCATTGGCTTTAATGTCAGGAACTGGTATCCGCGGATTAACTTTTCATCCTCAGGCTTTACATTAATATTTCTCATCGGGGTTTCTTTTTCAAGAATCTCTTTAAAACCGCTCAACAATTGTTTTTCAATCTCCCTTTTCTGCCTTTCTATTCCTTTTTTAAGGTCAGCCTCTATCCTTTCAAGCCGTTTTTCAATTATTGAGAGGTCGCTTAAAATAAATTCCAGTTCAAGGTCCTTGGCGTCTCTTAACGGGTCAATAGAACCAGCAGGATTCTGCACAGAAGCATCCTCAAATACCCTGACAACATGAACAAGCGCATCAACCTCCCTTGCCCTTGCAAGGAATTCTGTTATTTTTGTCCCTTCTGAAAGGCTTCCCTTTTGAAGTCCGGGCATATCAATATATTTCACAGAGGCGTAGGTTGTCTTCTGCGGTTTGAAAACCTCGCATAACCTGTCAATCCTCTTATCAGGCACAAAGGCAACACCAACATTGGGCTCAGCCATTGTCTGGGCATAAGAGGCAACCTCTGCATCCCCTCGTGTTATGGCATTAAACAGAGCAGTCTTCCCACAATTTGGAAGTCCCACAATTCCAATTATCACAAAATTCTCCTTTTTGAAAATGCTCTGCTTTGTATAGATATTTCAACTTTTGTCAATCTTAAAAGAAAATAGAATTTTCTTGATATAAGAATAATAGTCTACTATTATAATTTCATATAGCTAACATAAAAATCTAAACAATCAAATCTTTTAACAATTAAAATATTTATGCCTGTCATAAAAGCGAAATATTATGGGTTTTGCGAAGGGGTTAAGCTGGCAATAGAGAAAACCAATGAAGCCCTTCGCGGAAACAAAAAGAAAATATTTGTAATAGGTCCCCTGATTCACAACCCTCAGGTCATAGAAAAACTCAGCAAGCAGGGTTTGATAACTGTTGAGGACATAAACAAGATTGACAAAGACGGAATCCTGATTGTCCGCTCCCATGGTCTTCCTGAGCCAAAAATAAAAAAAGCAATTGAAATGGGAATACAGATTATTGATTCTACATGTTACAAAGTAAAAAACCTCCACAAACTTTCCAAGCAACTTGTCAAAGATGGCTATCAGCTCGTATTAATCGGAGACCATGACCACGCAGAGGTTAAGGCAATAAAGGAAAGCATAAATGATAATGTTGTTGTCATTTCATCACCTGATGAAGTTGATAAAACAAAGTTTAAAAGGAAAGTAGGGATTGTTGTCCAGACAACTCAGAGTGAAAATAATTTTTATAAAATCGTAAACAGGGTTTTAAAGCAGGTTGAAGAACTGAGAGTCTTCAACACCATCTGCAAGGCAAGCATTTTACGCCAGAATGCCGCTTATGAACTCAGCAAGAATGTTGAGCTGATGATTGTGATTGGCGGAAAGGAAAGCGCCAACACAAAAAGGCTTGCTGGAATCTGCAAAGAGAATACCCAAACCCACCACATAGAAACAAAGGAAGAATTAAAAGATTCATGGTTCAAAGGAAAGAAAAATATTGGAATCACAGCAGGAGCCTCAACTCCTGACTGGATAATTGAGGAAGTTCAGAAAAGGGTTGAAGAGATTATGGCGCGTCGCCTGCTGTTTCATTCTTCTCAAAGTAAATTCCCTCATAGTTAATGTTTTCGTCACGGAGAATTTTTATAACTTTTTCTTCATCTTCCATGGAAAACCGTATAGCAATACCGCACCCCGGATTGACTTTTGGTGGTTTGGAAATAAGGGTGTGGGGAATCTTATTAGCCTTCAAGACTTTCTCGACCTTCATTGTCTGGTATGTTGTATGGAGTACTAAGATAAGCTTTTCTGGCATAAAATGATATTTTTAAAAATTTAAATTTCGGTCTATTAACTCAGAAATACGGGGTTAGAAAACCCCGTCTATAAGATAGGCGGGACATTCTTGTCCCGCTAATATTTTGTATAACCAGACACAAGAAAATACCTTTTAAACATATTGCAGTATTAATTATATTTTTCAAGTTGTTTTTAGTTCAATATTCTGATAAAAACTATTTTGAGGACTATTTATGAGAACTACATATGCGTGAAGTTGTAACAATGTGGAAATATACAAAAATGGTTGTCTTGACAGCTCTGACCGCAGGAGTCTTTGCGGCAATTTTGATTCCTCTGAAAGGAATCCCTATAATTCCCGGCTCAACAGAGCTCAGGCCTGCTGCTGTGATTCCTGTTGTCTTCGGGATTCTCTTTGGACCTGCAGGCGCCTGGGGTTCAGCATTTGGAAATCTGATTGGTGATTTTTTCGGAACACTCGGCATTGGAAGTATCTTTGGGTTTGTGGGGAACTTTTTCTTCAGCCTTGTTGCCTACAAAGTATATAAGCCCTCAATTGACAACATTACAAACAACTCTAAAAACAAAAGACTCAAACCAAAAGAGTTCATTAAATTTGCATCTGTAGGCTTTTTAGCAAGCTGTGTCTGTGCTGAAATAATCGCATGGGGCCTTGAAGTTGTAGGGCTTCTTCCCTTTTCCTGGCTTGGCTCAATAATATTTGTAAACAATTTCGTAATGAATGTCCTTATAGGTCCTTTTATTCTTGTTCTTCTTTATCCAAGGGTAATGAAATGGGACCTCCTCTGGACAGATATAATGGAAAAGAATGACCTGCCATCATCTCCAATCCCTTTTCTTGGAAAGCTTTTGATATGGGTTGGCGGCGTTGGCGGGCTGGTTGCAGGTATTTCAATTTCTACAGGTGTTTATGGCTCCTCTCTTTTTTCTACAACTGCAGGAACTGTTGGAAGCATGGTAGTGCTTGCAGTCACTCCCTGTCTTCTGGTCCTCTTGATTGGGTGTTTCCTGGCTTGATGCAGAACATCATCTCTCTTCAGAACATATCCTTCAAATATAAAAATAGTGATAAAAAAGCTCTTGATAACATCAGCCTTGATGTAGAAAAAGGAAAACTATATGTCATCATGGGTCCAAGCCGCGCCGGCAAATCAACTCTGTGCCTTGCTCTGAACGGACTTGTCCCAAAATTGATAAAAGGTGAATTTCAGGGCAATGTTCTGTTGTCAGGTAAAAATGTCAGTGAACATCAGGTCAATGAACTTACCCCTGTAATTGGGCAGGTATTTCAGGATTTTGAATCCCAGCTTTTTTCAACAAATGTAGAACTTGAAGTCGCTTTTGGTCCTGAAAATTTAGGTTTCAGCAGGGAAGATATAAGAAGACGGATTGATAATTCCCTGAACCTCGTTGGACTTTCAGCCTTTAACCACCGCCAGCCCTCCACTCTTTCCGGAGGTGAGAAACAGCGCCTTGCAATTGCTTCAGTGCTCTCGATTGAGCCTGAAGTACTATGTCTTGACGAACCAACAACAGACCTTGACCCTGAAGGAAAAGAGAATGTTTTTAAAATCTGCCGCGACCTCAAAAAAGACAGCAACAGGACAATGATAATTGTTGAACACGAAACAGAAGAAGTGCTTTATGCTGATTTCATAATACTGATGAATAACGGAAAGATATTAGCTCATAATTCCCCTGAAAATATTTTCAAGAATATTCCCTTTTTGAAAAACATAGGTATCATGCCTCCTCAGCTTGTGGAATTGTTTCAGGAACTTGGGATAGACGAGTTTCCAATAAATAAAAATCATGCCATCGAATCAATAAAGAAAAGGAATTTTAAACTTTCTGAAACAAAATACAAAGAGCTTATTGAGAAGGATAAAAAACAATCCGCTTCCTACGGTGATGTAGTTATAAAAACCGACTCACTGCACCATAAATATCTCAATGATGAGGAAGTGCTCAGAGGAATAAACCTTTCCATAAGAGCCGGTGAGTTTGTAAGCATAATTGGCCACAACGGCGGGGGGAAAACAACCCTTGCAAAACATTTTAACGGCTTGCTTCTCCCATCAAAAGGTGACATCTGTATAAAAGGCAAAAGCACAAAAGGTGCAAGTTTAAAGGAACTGAGCCAGCTTGTCGGATTTGTTTTTCAAAATCCTGACCACCAGATATTTGCTCAAACTGTTTATGAAGAAGTTTCCTTTACCCCAAAGCTTCTTGGTTTAACTGAGAGTGAAATTGATAAAAGGGTTAAAGACTCTCTTGAATCCGTAGGCCTCTCAAAGTTTGTCAGCGAAGACCCCTTCTCTCTTACAAAGGGAGACAGACAGAAGCTTGCAGTAGCATCAGTTCTTTCATCAAAACCTGAAATAATTATCCTTGATGAACCAACTACCGGCCTTGACTACAAAGAGCTATTAAGCATGATGAATCTTTTGAAAGGCCTGAACTCAATAGGGCACACAATCATAATAATAACCCATTCAATACATATTGTTGCCTCATATTCCCACAGGGTTATTGTAATGGACAGAGGAAAAATACTTCTTGATGGAACAACAAGGGAGGTTTTTCAAAAAGAAGATGAGCTTGCAAAAGCGCACATAAAACTTCCCAGCCTTACTTCGCTTGGAAACAGTCTTGGCTACACACTGCTCTCGATTGATGAATTTAAAGATATAATGGTGAAGCAATGAACCTCTATCTCTATCTGGACAGAAAATCTTTAATTCACAGCCTTGACCCCAGAACAAAGATTTTTCTACTTCTTGTAACATTTGTAATAGGATTGCTCTATCAGCACCCATTATATTCCTTTTCAGTTCTCCTTTTAGTCCTTCTTCACGGAATCATCTCAAAAACACTTCTTAATCTCAGAACAGTCTGGAAATTAATCTTAATTATCAGCCTCCTGACTATCCCCATCTGGTCATTTACAGCAAAAGGGAAAACCAATCTCTTCTGGAAAGTTTCTTCTGAATCCCTTCTCTACGGAATCTCATCAGCAATCGAAATATCGCTCATGATAATTGCGGGGATAATTTTTCTTTTAACAACTAAAAATGAAGATATAGCCCTTGGGCTAATTAAAATAGGAATCCCATATAGGATGAGTTTTGCCTTCTCGACTGCGCTCCGTCTTGTCCCTATGCTTGCAGGCACAGGCGCTACAGTAATACAGGCACAGCGTTCAAGAGGACTGGATCTTGATGAAGGAAATATTTTTGAAAGAATTAAAAAATATATCCCCCTGCTTGTTCCGATATTTCTTTCAACAATCAGAAACACAAACCTGCTTGCACAGGCGCTTGAATCAAAGGGATTTGGATACAAAGGAAAAAGAACTTTTTATATGATGACGGAGTTCAGGACTGCAGATTATCTTATATCTGTTTTTTTAATTTTGGTTCTGGTTGCAGCTATTTATCTGAAGGTCAAGGGATACGGAAAGATTGACGGTTTGAAATTGTGACTTTTTCTTTTGCATTTAAATTATTTGGATTGAGTTTATGCGCCATTAAAAATGACTCCAAAGCCCTGTCTCTATACTCTATTCTTTTTTCTGATACCCCCTTCCCCCTTTTACAGCAATCTCTTCCTGTAACATCAGCGCCTCATAGGCAACACCTGCAAAATACCAGGCATCCGAAGACTTCGGATTCATGGAAATAGCTTTTTTATATATCTTTAATGCGTCTTCATACCTTCCCTCTTTCATGAAAATATTTCCGAGATTATTATGGGCAGAAGCTATTTTTGAATTTTTCCTAATCACGTCGCTCCATAGGGAATAACTATCCCTCCAGACAAGATTCCTTTCCATTGTTAGGATTGATAGGAATAAAGCAATTAAAATGCAGGAACAGGTCTTTACAGGTTGACTGAGAATCTCATTGCGAGGAGCAAAGCGACGAAGAAAACCCCTGATAAAACATCCTTCCTTGCAGATAGCCACGCAACCGACTCAATATGAACAGGATGGGCAGAAAAACAGATTGAGGCGATAAGGGCAGCAACTGAATCCTTGAAGAGAAAATTAATTATCAGATACACAAGAATTACGTTTCCCGCATAAAGAACCATATTTGCCAGACGATAGCCAAATGGATTCAGTTTCCATATTCTGTAATCTATCGCATAGGAAATTTCTTTAAAAGGAAGATAATCCGCTCCGGTTGGTGAAGTGAATATATCAAAAATATTCTTAGCGCTCAGGCTCTTTATTCTGGCATTATTTATTATTAATTCCTGGTCATCCCAGTTTGTGAAATCATTCTGTAAGGAATTTGCATAAATGAGAAAGGTAACAGCTGTAAGCAGGATTATATGAAGCATTTTATTTTGCAAAACAGTCATTTCAAAACACCTGTTTAGAAAAAATCAGATTCCTTAAAACATATTTTATATATCTTACATATATAAACAACTCAAATTTGAGCTATACTCAAAAAGAGTGTAAAAAGTAAATAGAGGTGGTGTATCCTTTCATAAACAAAAACAAGACAGGA
>MGDH01000043.1 GCA_001790855.1 Candidatus Schekmanbacteria bacterium RIFCSPLOWO2_02_FULL_38_14
TAGTGATTTTTTAATATAAAATTATAGAAATCAATCTAATTAGATAGAGAAACATTGTCAATACAAAACAAACAAAAACCCAAAGCAAGTGAAACTTAGCAGGTTTAAGATGTATCTTTAGAATTGACATTAGGCAGAAAATCCATTACTTTGTATAATGAAACAGGATTAAAAGGAGGGTATTCTTTTGAACTATGCAGAAGATTTGATTACTGAAATACTGTCGAGCCAGCCAGGTATCACTCAGGAACAGATTGAGAAGGCAATAGAGGAACAGTCAGAAAAAGGCGGAAGGCTTGCAGACAACATTGCTGCCTTGGGATATATGGCGGAGATTGATGTTCTGAGAGCGATTGGAGAAAAGCTGAACATCCCGTTTCTTCCTTCAATAAAAGATGAGGATGTTGATTCGGTATACATATCAAAGGTTCCTCTAAATTACCTTAAAAATAATTTTATTTTTCCATTAAAAAGAGAAAATGGTTCACTTTTTGTAGCAACTGCAGACCCTTTCGATACGCAGATTCTTGATAACATTTCATTGTATCTTGAGGAGGAAGAAGCCAAGCCTGTTATCTGTCCAAAGGCTGAAATAACTGATGCCATTAACCGGTATTACCACCACGAGTCAGCAGATGCCGAGCAGATGATAAAGGATATGGACGAGGATATTTTTGACACAATTACATCTTTATCAGAGGAACCTAAAGACCTTCTTGATATTTCAGATGACGCGCCAATAATCAAGCTTGTAAATGTTATCCTCTTTCAGGCGGTTAAGAAAAGAGCAAGCGATATCCACATAGAGCCATTTGAAAAGGAGCTCAGGGTAAGGTACAGGATAGACGGGATACTTTATGATACAATAAACCCGCCTGTAAGATATTTATCCGCAGTAATTTCAAGAATTAAAATTATGGCAAATCTTGACATAGCCGAAAAAAGGCTCCCTCATGACGGAAGGATAAAAATCAAAATAGCTGACCGCCTTATTGACATCAGGGTTTCAATAATTCCCACTGCCTTCGGCGAAAGAGTGGTTATGAGGCTTCTTGACAAGTCAAGCATTCTTTTAGGGCTTGAGGATGTAGGGCTTTTTCCTGATGATTTAAAGACCATTCATGCAATGATTAAAAAAACTAACGGAATAATCCTTGTCACCGGTCCTACAGGAAGCGGAAAGACAACAACACTTTATGCAGCCCTTACAAAAGTGAATACTACTGATAAGAATATAATAACAATTGAAGACCCGATTGAATACCAGCTTTTTGGGATTGGACAGATACAGGTGAACACAAAGATTGAGCTGACATTTGCCCGTGGGCTGAGGTCTATTTTACGGCAGGATCCTGATATTATAATGGTTGGAGAAATCCGCGATGTTGAGACTGCTGAGATTGCAATTCATGCATCGCTTACAGGACACCTTGTTTTTTCAACACTTCATACAAATGATGCTGCAGGGGCTGTTACAAGGCTTTTAGATATGGGTGTTGAGCCGTTCCTTGTTTCATCAACCCTTTCTGCTGTAATAGCGCAGAGGCTTGTCAGGGTTATCTGCAATGACTGCAAGGAGAGTTATGTGCCTGATGATGAATCCCTTTCGGAAATAGGAATTGGAAGAGACCAGTTGAAGGACGGCGTTTTTTACCGCGGCAGGGGTTGTCCTTCTTGCGTGAATACCGGTTACAGGGGAAGAATTGGAATTTTTGAGATTCTCAAAATGGATGAAGTGACAAAAAAGCTTGTTCTTGAGAAATATGACTCAAATGCAATTAAAAAAGAAGCTGTGAAGAACGGAATGCTAATTTTAAAGCATGATGGCGCAAGAAAAGTGATTGAAGGACTTACAACAATTGAAGAAGTTCTGAGGGTTGCTCACGAGGAGTGATAAAAAGCAATGGGAGTTTATGAATATAATGCATTAAATTTTAAAGGTAAAGAGATTACCGGTATTATAAATGCAGACTCACTTCTGGATGCAAGACAGAAAATAAGGGGTCTTGAACTTCACGTGAGCAGGGTAAGGGAACTTGAGGAAGGAGAGGGGAGTGAGAAAAAATCTCTGGACCTTTCCAGCATCAAAGGACTTGTAAGCTGGATTAAGCCTCAGGAGATTTCGCTTTTTTCAAGACAGCTTGCAACCCTTCTCAAAGCAGGACTTCCTCTTATAATGGCTCTCAATGCTTTAATTGACCAGTTTGAGGGATCAAAAATCAGGAAGGTTATTTACCAGATAAGGGAAAAGGTTAATGAAGGAAGCTCTTTAGCAAATGCCCTTTCAGACCATCCAAGGTATTTCTCCGACCTTTATGTGAGCATGGTGAGGGCAGGAGAGGCAAGCGGCGCTCTGGATATTGTGCTTGAGAGGCTTGCGGAGTTTTCAGAGAAACAGAACGAGCTGAAGAATAAGATAAGGGCAACTCTTGCATATCCTGTAATTATGTGCGTCATAGGGTTTGCAATCCTCGGGTTTCTTTTTACCTATGTGATACCAAAGGTTACATCCATTTTTGAGCAGACAAAGCAGGCTCTGCCCCTGCCAACACTACTTTTGATTGGGATAAGCAGTTTTCTTAAGAAATTCTGGCTGGTTATAGTAGTTGCAATTATTGTTGCCTATGTAATGATAAAAAGAACATTGAAGACAGAAAAGGGAAGGTATTTTTATGACAACTTGAAACTAAAGCTTCCAATTTTTGGTTCCCTTTTCCAGAAGATAGCAATTTCTCGTTTTGCCAGAACACTCGGCACTTTACTCAACAGCGGTATTCCTATTCTGCAATCTCTTGATATTGTTAAAACCGTTGTTGCCAACAAGGTTTTGCACAAGGCGATTGAGGATGCGGGACAGAATATTTCTGAGGGCGCAGACATTGCCACTCCTTTAAAGAAAAGCAAGATGTTTCCTCCAATTGTAATACATATGGTTGCAACAGGAGAAAGAAGCGGCCAGCTTGAAAATATGCTTTTAAAGGTTGCTGAGAGCTATGATAGCGAAACAGATTCGACAATAAAAGCTCTGACTTCTCTTATGGAGCCAATAATGATAGTTCTTATGGGAATAGCAGTTGGTTTTGTGGTTATTGCAATATTGCTTCCGATTTTTGATATGACAAAGGGAATTAGATGAGTTGGTGAATGGGGAGAAGTGAATAGTGAACAGTATTTAGTGAATGGTGAATAGGTGTTATAATGTCAAATGTTAAAATTCAAAGTTCAAATGAAATCCAAAGCTTAAATGACTAAAATTTTCAGAATTTGGATTTTGACATTCATTTGACATTTGGATTTTAGTATTTGGATTTAATAATCAAAATGAGGGAGAAAATATGAAAAAAGCATTAAGCTCAAATTCTGGCTTTACATTCATTGAGATAATGGTTGTAGTTGTAATAATAGGTATTCTTGCAACCCTTGTTGGCACTGCTGTTATTGGGAGAATTGATGAAGCAAATATTGCCAAGGCTAAAAGCGATATAGCAACCCTTCAGGGTTCGCTTCAACTTTATAAACTTGATAACGGGAATTACCCGACAACGGAACAGGGACTTGATTTGCTTGTAAAACCTCCTGCTGAAACTGAAGGCTCAAAAACATGGAAAGAAGGGGGATATATTGAAGGAGGAAGGCTTCCTTTGGATTCATGGAAAAACCAGTATCAGTACCTCTCACCGGGCGTCAATAATCCAAATTATGATTTGTGGTCTATGGGAAAGGACGGGGAAAGCGGCAATGAAGATGATATTCAGAGCTGGAATCTGGATAAGGCATGGAAGTGAGAGTGGAACGAGATTATGAAGAAAAAAAAAGGATTTACCCTGATAGAACTCTCAATAGTAATATTTATTATTGGCCTTATGGGGCTTTATGTCCTCCCTAATATGGGAGACAGGCTTTTCCATACCGAGACGAAATTTTCTTTAAGAAGGATTGCAGGCAACATCAAAGAAGTTTTTAATTTAGCTGCCATAAAAAGGCAGACTTATTATTTTGTTTTAGACCTTGATAAAGACCGCTACTGGGTTGCGCTTCCTGATGACAAGGGAAATCTTTCTGAAGAAGCATCAACCCATATGATTCATATTGAGCTTGCCAACAAAATAGACCTCGTTGATGTGGCAACTGCAAAAGAGAAATACAGCAAGGGTGAGAATATCATTCTTTTCACTCCAAGAGGGCTTTCAGAGAAACACCTGATTCACCTTAAAAGCAATGACACAAACTACACCCTGATTATCTCTCCTTTAACCGGACAGGTAGATATAAAAGAGGGTTATGTGGAACTCACAAATGCGTGATGAAAAGGGTTTTACCTTTCTTGAAATAATGGTTGCAGTTGCAATCCTTTCAATTGCCCTGATTGCTGCTTTAAGAGCCCAGTCACAGAGCCTTTCAATTGCAAGCGAATCAATAAGAACTACCAATGTTGTTTTTCTGGCAAGAGAGAAGATGGCTGAAATTGAACTTGATGGCTATCCCCAGCAGGAGAAGACAGACGGAGTATTTGAAAAGCACCCTGAATACAGATGGGAAATAGAAGTAAAGGAAACTCCAGTTGAAGATTTAAAGGATGTTACCCTGACAATTCTGTGGAAAGAGGGTGACAGGGAGAGGAGGTACAGTCTTGAGACTCTGTTGGCAAGGAAAGACTGAATGAAAATCAAAAATCAAAAATCAAAAATCAAAATTACTGAAGGCTTTACCCTTCTTGAGCTTGTAGTTGCAATTGCAATTTTCGCTATTATTTCAACCTTTGTATACGGGGCATACACGGGTACTGTTTCTACAACAGAAAGAGCTCAGAAAAAAATAGAATTTTACCAGAAGGCAAGGCTTGTTCTTAGCAGAATCTCTGAGGAAATTGAGCAGGCAGCGCCTCCGCGCGAGAAGGGAGAGATGCCGGATTTTTCTTATTTTTCAGGAAGCAATGATGAAATCAACGGAGTCAATGCGGATGAATTGAGGTTTGTAAGCCGTGCTGACAGTGGTTATTCAAAAGAAAGCGGAAAACCTGCAATTGTCAGAATCACCTATCGCATAGAAGTGGCTTCAGGAGAAGGGAATGAATATTATGTTCTAATAAGAAAAGAGGACCCGATTTTTTTCAGGGAAGATGAGGAACGCGAAAAGACAGAAGAATTTCTTGAAAAATGCGAGGGAATAAATTTTGAATATTATTCTGATGAAGGCTGGGTAAACGAATGGGATGACCAGACAAGCACTGGAGTGGAAGGCAGGATACCAAAGGCTGTAAGAATTACTCTGACATTAAAGGACGATGAAGACAAGCCAAGAGATTTCAGCACCACAGTTTATTTGCCACAGGGAGGTTAGAAGTGAAGAGGTTCTATAAAGAAGAAAGGGGATTTGCCCTTGCTCTGGTATTGCTGATAACCACCCTTGTTGTGATTACAGTTCTTGAGTTTAATTATGAGATGAGAGTGGATGCGAGCATTGCGTCTAATTACAGGGATGACCTGAAGGCTTTGTATATTGCCAAGGGTGGAGTGAATGCTGCTATTGCTCTTCTGAGGCAGGATTTTAGGACAGATAAGGAAAGACACGCAGGCCAGCAGGTTGACTCTCTTGATGAAGACTGGGCAAAACCTGAAATGACACTGCAGATTGGCAAAGGAGTGGCAACAGGAATGATAATTGATGAGTCAGGAAAGATAAACCTGAATGAATATTTAAAGGAAAGCGAGGATGAAGAAGACAAGAGTGGAGATGGAAAAAATAAAGGAGGAGGGGAAAAAAGCATTGAGACAAAGGAAGAGCAAAAGGAAAATATTGTAAGAAGAATTTTTGACAACCTGTCTGTAAGCAATAATAATACAGATGAAATAATTGAATCACTCCTTGACTGGCTTGGAGAGAGTTCTGAGGATAATCCAAGTATTGAGGCATATTACCATTCATCACCTTCTCCCTATGATAGTAAAATTTCCCTCCTTGACGACATTACAGAGCTTATTCTTGTTAAGGGAATGAGCAAAAATGTTTTTTATCAGGAGAAAGAAAAAAATTTATATGAGGAAATAACAGGACAGGAAAAAGACGAGACTGAGATTTCAAAACCTTTTCCAAGTATTTTCACTGTTTATTCAAAATTAAAAGGGGAAATTAATATCAATACTGCTCCAAAGGAGGTTCTTCTTGCGTTTCACGAGGATATGGATGAAGAAACAGTGAGCGAGATTATTGATAAAAGGACAGAAGAGCCTTTTGAATCTAAAGATGAAGTCAAGAAATTATCGCAAACAATTCAGGATATTTTTGAAGATAAACCAGAAGGACTGAAGGGAATAAGAGATTTAATTGATGTAAAAAGCAATTTTTTCAGAATAATTGCCCATGGAACTATCAATAATGTCACAAAGACAATCGAAGCAGTTGTTTTCAGGGATGCAAAGAATGATGGACGGATAACAATTAAATCATGGGCAGAGTTTTAAAAATAAATCTCAAATTTCAAAATCCAAATTAATCCCTCCATCGTCCCTTTTTTGTTGGATTATTTTCCACTTTAACAAAGGGGGATACAGGGGGATTTTCATTTTTTGCTTCTTGTAGAAACACACCTTCAGGTGTGTTGTTTTTTTAACTAACAGGTCTGAACCTTCCTGCTGCAGGCAGGCAGCTACAAATTACGGTTCTTCTACATGCCAACATTCCAGCCTCCAAACGTTCTAAGAACTATCATTCACTATTAATTTATTATTACGGCAATCCTAACTGGAGGGCAGGGTCTCCGAAAAGAGCCAAATCTTCAAGGTACTCATCTGGAAGATAGGTGTTGGTTACAGCGGAAATCAGAGAGTCAGTAACAGCCTTGCCGAGTGTTTTTTCTTTGTTCTGAAAAATAGTTTTAAAAAGCTCAGTTCCTATCTTTTCATAATCTGCATTGAACCCGACCCCTGTTGCTCCCCAGAATCCAATTGCCCCTTTGTCTTTGGCAAGTAAAAACTCCTCGCCAAGGCTTTCACCTAAATAATCAGGAAAAAATCCGTTCAGACAGTTCAAGGTGGTTACAAAGGTCAATTTATTGTTATTGCTGAGGGATGGAATATCATCAGAAGTAAATATTTTTTCACGAGCCCAGTCGACTTTATCACCATGACCTGTGTAATTTGTAAGAAGAGCGCCATCGTTTATTCCGTTAATAATTTCAGTTCTTGTTGCTGAAACAATATTTTGTAACTGAGCATCTGAGGTATCTTTTGGGTAGTCAGACAAATAGGTTTTCTGAGATATAAAAGGATTTGATAAAAGAGCTGCTAAATTGTCAGAGAGATTAGGAAAGTTTCCTCCATCATCAGGAACGCCATCTTCTATATAATTATCTGATATCAACAGAACATTATTATTCCAATCTGAAAATGGCTGGGAGTTTTCATAATTTATAATTTTGTTAACAACTGCTTCTACTTCTTCTTTTGTTTTAGCAGGAATCCGTCCAATATAAATATCAGGAAATTTATCGTCTCCGTTAACAGAAACAAACCAGTTATCAGATGGAGTTGGTCCAAAGAATGAAGTGTTTACAAGTTTTACAGGGATATAATTCTTAACTCCACTCTTTATATAGTCTTTATAATCATAATTGGCATCTCCGACTAAAAGCACATACTGTGGTTTTGGGTTCCAGTTTTCATAGGTAAATTTCAAGAAATCTCTTATTGCATCAGGGGTGAAGATTCCGGAACTAAACTCATCATAAACATCATCTATTTTTACAACTTTTACGTTTAGTCCTTTGCCTTCTCTAAAGACCTTAAGCGGATTTATGGCATCATAAAAATCTTTGTGTGTAATGATAATATAATCAGCACCGTTTCCGGAAGATTTTAAAGCTGACTCTTCGTCAATTTCTATCGTATCAGACTTTTTGACTTTGTTTTTTTCAATTGCATAATAATTCTTTTCTCCTTCTATCTTGTCTTTGAACAAGGCTGCAAATTTTCCAGCAATCTTTTTTGTTTTAGCCTTGATAACCTTTACTTCATATGGGTCAGTAACATCAAAAACTTCTATGTTTTTTGTAGAAAAATTTGTCACCTTGAACTGAGAATTTTTATTTCCTGTTTTTGAAAAAATAAGGCTGTCATTTTCTGCCGCAAGGAGTTTATAATATCCTATCTCAAACCAATTCAGATTTATCCCGTCAATTGTTATTCCTTTATCAGCAAAGGCTTTAATTTCGAGAGTGTTTTCTTCGTTTTTAAGCAATGAATGGGGGATGGTTTTGTTAGGCGAATATTCAGAAAATCCATCCCATTTTTTTTCATCTACTAATTTATCATTAAGAAAAATCTGCGTATGATGGTCTGGATTAACAGGGACATCTGTTAACCCTTGAAATGAAACTTTCAGAGATGTATTTCCATTTTTCTTTTTGAGGTTGTTTAAGGTGAAATTGATTGTGAAAGACTTGCTGGTGTTTTCCTCTGTGATAAATGTATGCCAGAACCAGTGTTCTTTTCCTTCTTTCTTTGGTATTGTCTGGGTGTATTCGATATTTTCTTCGCCATGGTAAATTGCTTTGAAAGAGCTTTCAAATGGTTTGGATAAAGAAGGGGATGTTCCGGAATTATTCATCCTTTTTCCGGGAGCATCGTCTATAACAAGCCAGTAGATATTTGTATCAGTAAATTCTCCATTGTTTTTCTCTCCGTAAAATTCAATGTAGTCCCCATCATCAAAGACTCCATCATTTTCTCCCATAGAGAGAATTGCTAATTCATTTTCCTTGTTGAACATTCTGATGTTTTTGGGGTCAATGGTAGAGGTGTCTATGCCAGCCTGTTCTAAATCACTGGAAGTAATCCTGTAGATTCCGTCCTCTTTTATTGCTATTTTCAGAGATGGAAATTGAGTTGCGGAAAAAATTGAAGTCTTTTGGGATGAGTTGGATTTAAAATTAACTTTTTGTATATCAGGTTCAAAGGATATTTGAATTTTGATTTTTGGATAAACCCTTATTTCTCTTGAAACAGGATTAAACTGTACAGGGAAAATTTTCAGTAAAGCGACTTTCTGGTTCCTTATAAAACCTTCCTTAGAGATTTCCACAATATTTTCAGGATAGAATTCATTTTTAGAATAAATGTTGCCATTAATAGCAAATCTTTTTGAGATTATAAAATTTCCATTGATTTCCTGTGAAAATCCCCCCTGCCCCCCCCTTATTAAAGGGGGGTAAAGGGGGATTGTCTTATTATTTTCTTTGCTCTGTTGAGGTATGAGTATTTCCTGAGAGTATATTTCTGGGTATGGAGAAAGATAAAAACCTTTATAAATATTGGAGCGGGCTTCAATAATTTTATATGATAATTTTTTTCCAGAAGGAATTTCAATCAATTTGCTTTTGACAGGCAAGATTGGTGCGCCGGGGATATTTGTTGAACCAGAATTTTCCAAGCTGATTCCCTGGAAAAGTTCTCCATTTATCTCTTTATTATGAGATTTTATCCCTCCAGCTTTGAACTCGTAAACAAGAGAGTTGCTGTCCGAGCTTATAAGTTTCAACTCTCCGGAATAAGCCGGTGACAGAGTGAATAAATTAAATAAAAATAAAAAAAATGGTGTCAGAATTAAATATTGTTTTTTTATTTTATTTTGTTCAAACATAATAATAAATCTTGGTTTGGTCAAAGGATATTCAATATTTTATCGTCTGTCAATTTGGTATAAAAAATCTCAAAATGTTAAATCCCTTGCATGGTTTAATTTAAAGTAGTTTATTTTTTCATCTGGAAGAAGTGGAACTAATTGTTTTACAAGTCGTTTCAGATAGCTTTTATAGAAGGTTAATTATTCTGAAAGGTGTTAAAAGGGAATAATTTTATCATTTTATCAAAACCATTCAATATTAAATTACTACTAATCTCAACTTCCCTGATTAAAGCATTGGGGTATTATACACTGGCTCTGGGTTGGTCCAGAAATGCTGATTCCCTTGCAGACCCCAAGAACAGCTTCCTCAGGGACAAGTTTTATTTGTCTGAGCTGAGGCTTTTTGTAAGTTTTAAGTTTCTTTTTCATATAGTCTCCTAATTTTCCTATTTCTTTTCTTTCCGCTAAATACTATTTATTTTATTAAAATCGGGCCATAAATAGTGCTTTCGCCTCTGTTATTGATATCTTCGAGTTTATACCAATATATTTTGCCATAGCTGGCTTTTTTATCAATAAACCTGTAGCTTGCGCCATTTAATTTATTCCCTCTTGCAATAATAATTTTTTTGTTAATCTTTGTGTACTTACCATTTTCAGCATTGCTTCTTAAAATATTAAAACCAAGATTGTCAATTTCAGATTCTGTTGACCAATCCAATATCACTCTTTTCTTTTTCTGCTGAGCGATATTATTTTTCTTTGAGTTTGATTCAGTAGCAGTAAAAGAGGACAGAGAGATAAGTGTTGGCCCGCTTGGAAGATTTAGCCTTCCTGAACCATAAATGTTATCTTTGCCGGCAGTTCCCATATCAATTGCATTTCCTTCAAGATAGGATTGAACCTGGTTGACAGTAAAGGAGGGAAATCTCTGCCATACAAGTGCGGCTGCTCCCGCGACATGAGGAGATGATGCAGAAGTACCAAACCAATGCCCGTATGTAAAACTATCAACATTATCAGGACCTGCAATATCAGGTTTTATTCTTGGAGTTGCTCCGTTCCAGTTTGTTGTTGGTCCCTTGGAACTGAAGCTTTCCTGAGGTCCTGTTGTCCAACTTGATGAAGCGATGGCACCAACTGCCATTACTCCGGTTGCATCAGCAGGAGACATAAAGCTTCCAGAAGGAGTCCTGTTGTTTGATTGAAGGTCGTGTCTGAAGGTGTATAATTTCATATCGCAGTTTCTTGTTGTGGAAAAATTTTCTATAATTATTCCGTAACTTCCAGAACCTCCGG